>CAZFFN010000063.1:0-4622 GCA_964518165.1 uncultured Thermoplasmatales archaeon | reverse complement strand
CCTCATCATCAATAGTATATGTGTTGATTAAATCAGGGTTTTCAACCTGGTCAATAATTAAATCTTTATCAGACTCAAGACCTCTAAAAGTTTTATCAGTAAAACCAGTTAGAGGTTTTGTAGAAACTTTTACATTCATAAAAGTTGAATAAGAAAGCTCAGACTGCATAGAACCAGATTTAATAGAACGACATCTAACAGGATACAAATTTAAAAACAAAATATTATAGCCACGGGTTTTCTGCATAGTAACTGTATCATACACAATTGGTTCTCTTATTACAGATTTGTTCACT
Source organism: uncultured Thermoplasmatales archaeon (assembly GCA_964518165.1). Classification (GTDB taxonomy): domain Archaea; phylum Thermoplasmatota; class E2; order DHVEG-1; family DHVEG-1; genus CAYZTD01. Next base: position 4,326 of record CAZFFN010000063.1, on the reverse strand, counting down.
TCATTAAACTCTACAACTCTTGAAGGATAAAATGTTTCAAAATCATTATAGATATTTTCATCTAAATGTAATGAAGAACTATAAAAATCATCTCTGAGTGAATATTGCTCATCAACAGATAATGGTAAATTAGAATCCACCTGATAGTTTTCAAATTCTGATAGATCCATATCATTAAACGAAATCGGTTGTGCACCAGGCTCAATTTTATAGGGCGTTAACATAGTATTATTATCATAATCAACCTCAACATCTATAACAGTATAACCATAAGGAATTAAAATCTGAAGAGGTTTCATAGGAAGAACTGGTGCACCAGGAACACTAAAAGAAGAAGTACCAGGAACTTCAAGCTGTGCAAAAGTATGGTTTGTAATACTAAACATTGAGCTGTTTTCTCTGCTATATGCTGAAATGTTGGAAGAATTACCATTTAGATTATAATCTAATAAACTACTATCGTTAGTTTCTCTACTGTAATTGATATCGGTGACAGCAATATCATTATAAACAGGTGCATCAAAATTATAAGCCAAATTAATATCATATTGAGCGCCATCTAAAAAGTCATTACTAATAGAAGAATCATCATTTGATAAAAAACTATCATCTTTATCTTTGGCAATAACTGAATTAAAAATAATAATAGGAAAAGAAGAGCAAATCATCAAAAATACTACTAAAACACTAAATATATATTTTTTTCTTACAAGATTTTTCATATATTCTAACACCACACTAATTTTTACACGTATTACTTTATAATTTATCCTTTAACAAGAAAATTATTAACATATCTTGGCAGATAAAATTATAATCATTTAAAACTATATTTTACAAAGTATATAATATTTATTTAGAAATTTTTGAAGATACACAATGTTATCTACAACATATACGACTTTAACCGGATTCCAATATTGTATTTCTTCAGTATACCTTTCCGCCTGTATTTGGATTTTCCACCGTTTGAATAATCAATATATCTATATATATACATGAAATCCTTGAGTATATTAGAGATAGTGTTGATCAAATAGTACGGAAGTTAAACATTGAAGAAAGATAAAGAAGAATAAAAAGGAAATCTAGTCAACCGATCCTGTTTATCCCTATGTTTTTCTTGATGATTTTGTAGTTCAGCTAGTTAAAACATTCTTCTATTAACCGATTGGGAAGAGACGGTCAAATATCTAAAATCCAGTTGTTTTTTACGCGGTCAAACAAAACAAATTGTTAAAATATCAGCAAATATTTATATAGTATTAGTTACAGAGTATATCCTAAAGGGATCTGGGAAAAACAAGAAAAAAACTGTTTTTTCTTCCTTTCATCTTTACCATCCACCCCTTCCAGATTCCTTTCCCTTCTCTCAAAAACTTTTTTTCTTTAAAAAAAAATAAGTGGTAAAGAAGAATTATGCAAATTTACCGCGTAATTTTCTTCTCTCAACTTTAACATTAGAAGGTGACACAATCATTAGGTTATTTCCGATACCAGCAATATCTCCATTAATTTCTTTTGCCATTTTTTTAAGGTCACTAGTAATTCTTTTCAAAATTACTTCTTCATCAGCAATTGGAGTAAAATCAAGAATTAAAACATTTCCGCCGTATACATAATCAGTAAAATCTTTAAGATCTTCATATCTTTGGATTTCACCAACTCTTACATACATACCAGCATTTTCTTTTTCACCGGTTTGTTCGATATATTTTTCTAGATCAACGTATCCTTCTACATCGCCGGACTTTTTATCACCAAAAATCTTATTGACTATTCCCATTATAATAACCATCTCCCTATAGGTTTTTCACAAAAGGATAATATATATTTGTCTTTATAAACTTTTGGCGAGAGTATTATATAGCTTGTCGCCTACATACAAAAATGCCTTAACAGCCCTACCAGAATTTTTGTTTTTCATTTTATTTCCATCGATCAAAGAAAAACCAACAGCCAAGGGTTTTTTATTTTTCTCATCACATATCCAAACTTGATCGCCCTCAGAGATCTCTTCATCAGCATCAACAATCCCCGGGCTCATTACATCAGCGCCGTTTGTAACAAACTTAACAGCACCCATATCAACTACAACATAACGGTTCTTTGGCTGAAATCTATCCAGGCCAAATAGTGTAAAAACAATATCAGAATTATAATACAAAAAACAGGGTTCATTATCAACAAAAATTATTTTGTATTCATCAATAACCCCACTTTCAAAAACTGATTTTTTAAAAGAAAAATCGCAATCAAAATTTTTTGTTAGTTTTTCTTTGATTTCCTGTATTTTTTTATCTTTTAATCTATGACGGTTTCTGATTTTAATACCCATTAAAAAAAATAATAACTATAGGTTTGTAAAAAGTTTTTCTAAAAATCTAAAATTTCTGCAAAACTCTTATAAACAAGATGTATATTTCCAGATTCCAAGGAACCATTATGGATAAACCACTAAAAATACTACACGGAAGCTTAAACAAACGAGTTATGGTAGAACTTAGAAGCGGAAGATCATACCATGGAGTACTAGATGGATATGATGTACCACATATGAATTTGGTTCTAAAAAACGCTGAAGAAATGATAAATAATGAAGCAAAAGATAAACATGATATGGTAATCGTTCGTGGCGACAACATAATATATGTATCACCATAAAAATAGCGAGGAAAGATATTTATGAGTAAAGGAACAGCATCAAAAATGGGCGGTAAAAAAACCCATACAATTTGCAGACGTTGCGGAAAACATGCGTTTCATACACAGAAAAAAGTATGTGCAGCCTGTGGTTTTGGAAAAACAAAAAAAATCAAAAAATTTAGCTGGAATAAAAATAAATAAAGATTTTTACAATAATCCACTTTTTAGCTTTCTGATAATGTTAATTAATATTTTTATTAACAAACGTAGATGAATTTACTTTTTTAATTCCAGATATTTTATCAAAATCAGCATCTTCACTAATAATTGTAGAAATACCATTGTACTTCATTGATGCAAGATGAAGGGCATCTCTTGGGTCAAGTTTTGTATCTTCTGTTATTTCTATCATTTTTACCATAACTGATCGATTAACATCAACCCATTTAATTGGTAAAGAAAATATTCTTTTTATGAGTTTTAAGGCAAATCTTTTATCGAATTTCTTTTTTAAAATCCATATTACCTCATCTATGACCAAATAAGAAGAAGAACAAATTATCTTCTTTTTATCAATAGACTCAATAATTTTCCTACAACTCTTACCCTTTTTACCAGAGTCTGTTGCTGCAAATATAAAGATATTGGAGTCAATATACAATATTTAGTCCTCCTCATATCTTTTTTCTAATTCCTTTTTAATTTCTTTCATAGAAATTTTTTGCTTGCATCTTTTTGATGCCTCTAAGAATATGTTTTTTACATCATGCTTTTTTGAAAGAATTATTTTATCATGCTTTACATCGATTACAACTTGGTCTCCCACATTAATTCCTAATAAATCCCTGATTGTTTTTGGAATTACAATTTGACCTTTTGCTAAAATATTTCTCAACATCATTTTAACCAACAAGTATAACTATAGTTTAACTTATTAATTAAACTTTTGGCAGTATAATACCAAAATGCATAAGTAAATAGGTGTAAAAACGACAAAAAGGTATATTTTATATGATGAGATAAGAATGGTTTTATAATTATTCTAAATCATATCCACCAATTTTTAAACTTGGATCGCCAAGTAAAGTCCACTGCTGAACTGTTTTAAGATCGTATTTATTATCATATACGTATTCTGAAGTGTCATTTATATCCCAGTCAACTGGATATGCATCAATGTATCTAGAAATTGCCTTCCCCCAGATTTCACCAAGAATATCTGATTCATTATTTCCATAGACCTTGAAAAACTGTAAGTCCATATAGTCACCAGCTCCTTCCATGGATTTTTTGTCTTCCTTGCTCATTCCTAGGCCTGTATTTGCAATTGTAGCAATTGATCCGCCAAATGGTTTGCTTGCTAGTTTCCACGCCCAGCATTCAAGTCCATAGGTTGAATGTCTAAAAGAAGTAAGTGGGTTTTTTATAAGGTTTAAGGGCGTTACATCAAATTGAGCGTTATGACACGCTCCTGCAACAACTACCGGAAGCATATATCTATTCCATAATCTCCACATATCTGTGTTTTTTAACCCGAATATGAATTCATGGCTGTTGTATGGGTGAGTTCCCCATGCTATAGGTGAGGCGTGTCCATCAAAAAACATTATCCCACATCCTCTGTTCATTGTATTTATCACATCTTTTGGCCCTGTAAAATTACCATTTGAAATCCATAGT
>CAZFFN010000062.1:0-50863 GCA_964518165.1 uncultured Thermoplasmatales archaeon | reverse complement strand
ATATCTGAATACTTTGGAACTGCCAAATCACAGTCATAGTCCTCTAATGATGGAAAGGTATGACCTGCAACATTCCAGTATCCTACAATATACTCTACACCTACTCCTTCAGGACCTTTGCCGTAAGCATTGATAGATTCTGTTATGTCAATTGGTGCTTCTACTTCTGCACGATTTAAGATACTATGTGCAAAACATTCGCAACTACCACCCGTAACATCAAAATCTTTCTCGATAGGTGTATTATAGTTTACCCAATCTGATCCATCCCAAAGGACGACTGATTGTTCTACATTTGCTTTTGTTTCTATTGTTCCGTAGTATGTAAGTAGTCCTGCTGATGCAATTAATGTACCAGCTATCAGAACTGCAAACACACTTAACAGCATTTTTTTACTTATACCTATTTTTTTCATGTTTTTTTCTACCTCTTTTATTTTTGTTTTATCTGGCTTTTTCTTTTTGTTTTTTTAACTATTTTGGCGAAATGTAAAAAGCCAAAAAGCTTCCCCAAAAACTATGATTCCTAACTAAAGTCGGAATCTTATATTATACAATTAATAAAAAAGGAGGTATTTAAATTCTTAAGGAACCGAGTTGTAGAACTAAGTTGTAGAACAGAGATGTACAACACATTTCCTTATTCTTTTTTATATTGCCTTTTACATACAATATTATAAAAAAAACATAGGGGAACAGATTTAAAATATGTCATCAGAAGATACAGATGATATAGGCAAAAGGTTTCTTGAGGAAATCTCTCATCTGGAACAAAAAACAAATGGTATGACACCTGAAGAAAAACAACAATTCAAAAGTTTGATAAAACATATCAGAGAAATCTGGGCTGAATAAAAAAAGATTTTAACGTTTATTTACAATAGCAAGAGCCTGCTGCAAAATAGCATCAAGTTTTTCTCCTTTGTCTGTAGTATAATATAACGTATTACTGCCATTCTCCTCTCTTTCTTCGATAAAATTCTTTTGAATGAGCTTATCTAAATATTTATCCAGTTGTGTATTTGACATCTTTGCATTATACATCAACTGTGTTTTTTTAATGCCCTTTCGGGTTTCAACTAAGATCTTACATACTATATCTGATTCACTTCTTTTGGACTCAAATATCATTTTTTCCTCCCTTCCTTGATCAATCGGTGAAAAATACATAAACATAAGATGTAATAAAAATGTTACGTTTTAAAAACAATTTATTTATAAAAATAACACATTTTTTCAAATATGTTGCAGATATACAGAAAAATAATTTATTATCTCTTAAAAAGCTTGTAAATAGCATATACTAAAGCACCAATACCAATTGCAATCAACTTAATTAAAGCAAACAAAGGAAAATAAGTCACTTTATCTTTTTTAGCCATATTTATTACACCAGGCCTATTTATATGAATAATCTCATCATTAATAAGTTCGTATATGTCAAAAATAATTATAGATTAGGCGGTATATCATCATCGCCAATTATAGATACTTTGCAATCATCACAGATTCCATCTGGATTATAAGTCTCATTCACTCCGCAAATCTTACATAACATACTATTTCTAACCCTTTTTCTTCTTATTTACTTTTGTTTTCATATAAAGAAATACCAAATAAAGAAAAATAAAACAAAATGTACTAAAGTGAAAAAAAGCAATACAAAAATTGTTTGATTTCTAAGAAAAGTGTTCTCTTGTAAAAATCTACCAATTACTACTAAATATTCAAACATAGGTTCCTTATTTGCAACACATATATTTGCGTATTGATTTGCGATAGAATGAAATAACATCGGAAGAAACATGCCCGAAAAAAGTATCCTCGAAAAACATTATAGAAGAATGTTATAAAATTCTTAAAAAATAAGATTTGGAAGAGAAACTCTCTTCCGTTTTTTTGTGCCATCAAAAACATTTTGAACTCGACAAAATACGAGGTATTTTAAGGAATGCGGGTTATCAGATTACGGCCTACTCCCAGCATAAATTTTTTTACACCTCGTCTGATTGGTTTTTTTCTCCTGTTGGATTTTATGGGTTGAAATGTTACACCCAACAACTACTAGTTAAAAAAAAATTAAATACTACTAAAGATATAGTATTAGTCATGAGTCAAACATTTAGTGTTGTTGTTCATAAAGAGAAAAAATATTATGTAGCAGAATGTCCTGAAGTAGGAACTGTTTCTCAAGGAAAAACAATTGAGGAAGCAATTAAGAATTTAAAAGAAGCAACCGAACTTTATTTAGAAGAATTCCCCCTGAAAAAAGCAACAAAACCTTTTATATCATTTTTTGAGGTTACCTCATATGACAAGGCTTCCAAGGTTGCCAGGACTTAAAATAATTAAGATTTTGTCAAAATTTGACTTTCATAAAACTCGTCAAAAATGAAGTCATGTCATGTTAATCAAACAGACAAAGTCCGGAAAAATTGGATGTGTTGTTCCTCTTCATGACGAGATAGAGAGAGGTACTTTGCTTGGAATATTAAAACAAGCGAAAATAAGCAAAGAAGATTTTCTAAAAGAAATTAAGAAATAGATATTTTTTACGTACTTCTGTCTGCAAAAAAAGTAAAAAATAAGGAGAAAGAGCTGGTCTAAAGTGGTTTACGGCCTACAACCCAACAATAAAATTTAGATACTTATTTATTAAAAAGAAGTTTTTAATGAATCCATTGACGGGAATTGACAATTTCATCAATTTTATCTTCAAGATTATGAAGTATCAGTGTCTCATCAGTAGGAAAATCCTCTATACTTCTCGTTTTTTCATTGATCGTAAGTGAAAGTATTGCTCCAGAAGCATCCATAATTTGGGTTCCATTAGTAACATCTAATGAAAAAAAATCAACTTTTTCAAATTCAGAAATTAATTGTCTAATTTCACTTTGATTGATATTACTTATTCTTCGTTCAGTAATGTTCACAAATTGTTTTCCTTCATATATAACAGTACCATTTCCATAAATTGTAATACTATATATTGGATAAGGATTGTCTACCATTTCGTTAGTACCACCGGTCCGTTGTAATTTGATTATTACATTATTTAAATCAATTGGTTCATAAATGTCATAATCTTCAGTTTCATTTTTTAGTAAAAATAATGAAGCAGCACAAACAACAATTGCTATACTAATTATTGAAAATATTTTAATTATTTTTTTTCCGTTTTTCATATGCCGTCAAATCAATATTATCATTTTTAGTATATAAAAACATTGAAAACGTTGGGAAAAAACCAAACATAACAATGTCCTTCTGTCTTCAATATTTTGAAAAATTAAGGAGAAAAATGTGGTCTAAAGGAGCTTACGGCCTACAAATAGCACGTTCATTAATCATATGGTCTCCATTTATATGCATCATCATGATGGCCAAAATAGTAGAGTGTAACACATTCTTCTGTATGGTTAATATCGAATATTAATATGAAATGTTTGTCAATATGGGCTCTTAAAAAATTTTGCAGAGGTGGGCGAAGATGTTTGTATTCATGATTGGGTTTCAATCTTATTTCCTGAATTTTTTTATAAATAATTAGTAGTTGTTTTTTATTCTTTTTTGAAACTTTTTTAAAAATCTTATCAACAGTTGGCTTGATTTCAAGATTATACATCTAAGCCATACCTCTTGGCAAAATCATCTACTCGAATACTTTTTTCTTTTTTGATTTTCTTAATCTTTTCAATAAATTCAGGTTTTAATTCAGGTTCATTTTCATACTCAATATATTTTTTTACAATAAATTCGATTGTTTCACTTTTATCTTTAAAATCATATTTGGCTTTAACAATATTCAAAACACGATTGATATTTTCATTTAATTTTATCAATGCTTGAGTCATAATTAGTTCACCTAAGTTTATATTAGTTAAACTAATTTAAATAGTTTTCTATAAAATCTAAAAAAATGTAATATTATTCTGAGAAATTAAAGTTTTAATCTCCTTTTTGCTTCTTCCAAAGTAAGATATTTTCCTTTTTTAATATCTTCTCTTGCTCTTTGAATTTTTTTTAATGTTTTTTCAGGATTTAAATTTAGAATCGACTAAAATTATACAATATTTATTGATTAGATTTCATAAAAATAAAAATTTTTTTATTAATGAGATGGAATCATTATATAACATTTATAAAAAATAGGTGCTGGTTTTATAAAAGAATAGATGTTATGATATATAATCAGGTGGAAAAAACATGAAACAAAAGGATTCATTGGGGTTTGATGAAAAGGATGATGAAGTAGTCCAATTATTCACAGAGTTGGGCATTCCAAAAAATCTTGCTAAAACTTTAATGTACGTATCACAAGTTGATGAATGCCGTTCTGCTGATGTGGAGCAGGCAGCAAACCTTAGGCAACCTGAGGTAAGCATTGCAATGCAAGAAATGAGACAAAGAGGATGGGCTAAGAAAACAGATGTTAAAAATAAAGGAAAAGGCAGACCTACTCATGTTTACAAATTGACTAAAAACTTACCCGAGATATTAAAGTCGTTTGAGCAAAAAAAATTAAAAGAAGTTGAAAGTGTCAAAAAGGATATTTTGGAACTTAAAAATCTTATTAAAAGTAGATAAATTATAACTTTTTTTTTAGCTAAAAACAGTGTTTTTCATTATCTGTTTACTTTAATTATTTTTAGTGGTTGGTTTTTTAAAGAAAAAGATGTTTGAATTTTGTATATTTGAGGGAGGAAAAATATCATGGCAGAAGAAACAACAGAAAAGAAAACAGCTGAAAAAAGTAGAAATGATGAAAATGTAATATATGTTGGACGCAAACCTCCGATGAGCTATGTGCTTGCAGTGGTAACACAATTTCAGGGCAGTAGTTCTGATGAAGTTATTATTAAAGCAAGAGGAAAGTCAATAAGCACAGCAGTAGATGCAGCAGAAATAACAAGAAATCGGTTTGTTACAGATTCAAAAATCAAGGACATAAAAATTGATACTGAAAGCATTACCAATGAGGAAGAAGGCAGAACTTCTAATGTATCTTCAATTGAGATAACTTTAACAACTAAAAAAAAGAAGAGCAAATAAGAGGGTAGAACAGGTGTGCTTAGGAGTCAGTGCCTATGCGCCTAATTCTAGTTTTTTTGCAACCTCTTAGCACCTATTTCTAATTGTAAATTCCACAAAAAAAATACAGATTATAGGAAAAAATTACCGTTTTTTGCTTAGTCGCTCTTTTTGTTTTTAGGGGGTTGTGTTTTTTCAAGGAAATAATCTAACCATGCTGCTTTAACACTTGGTATCGTTTCATTTTCAATCAGTTTTAAAATATCCTCTTGTTCTTTTGTTGTCACCATTTCTCTAAGTGATGAAATACTACTCTTAGCATCTCCTTTCTTAATAGGCATCGAGGTAGAACGAAATAATTTCCTTAACCAAGATTTCTGTTTCTTCTTTGTATCATGTTTCATTAATATACACCTTCTTTTGAGTTTTTTTAGTTGCTAAAAGTCTTGTAATATATCCAGCAACACGATTCTGCAGTATATTACTATCAAGATCAGCTAATTCTGCAACCTTCTTTTTATTATACTGAAAATTACTAATAACAATTTTATCGGGATACATATTGAAAAGTTTTTTGGCTATATGTTTTATGTAAGTTGGTCTTATATTTCTCATTTCTTTTCACCATCTATTGTAAATAAAAGAAACTACTCTAATGAAGCAACCCCAAAGAAGCGAGCTCTTCTGATAACTTCTCCACTGCTTTTGATACATCTTCAGTACTTCTAGCACCAGCACAAACTATTTTCCCAGATGAAAAAAGCAGCATAGCTACTCTAGGTTCTTTTATACGGTAAACAAGTCCGGGGAACTGCTCAGGTTCATATTCCACATTTTCCAAACCTAGACCCTGGGCTGTTTCAGTAAGATTAAGTTCGCCTCCTAAGTCAGCCGTAGATACTATATTCTGAACAATTATCTTTGGGTTCTTATACACTTCTATATCTAGCTTTTTGAGTTTATCTAATATTATATCTACTGTTTTACGCACGTCTTTGACGTTCTTTGCACCAGTACAGTTAGCTGTTCCGCTTCTAAAGAGGAGCGTTGCTGTTTTTGGTTTATCCAATCGGTAAACCAATCCCGGGAATTGTTCTGGTTCATATTCTGCGTTTTCTAAAGATTGCGCTATAACATCTAAATCCAATTTCTTTGCGAATGTTGTAGATGCTACAATGTTTTGTATTTTTATCTCTGTCATATATTATCAATTTCCATTAAACATTACAGTGCCACAGGATTTAGGCGGCAAAACTAAGAACAAGTCTATCTATTAAAACAATTCTCTCATTTTATGCTGGCTAAATAAACTGTTTTTCAACACCTAGTATCAATTATCATCATCCCTAACTGTTGTAAGAGTAAATATTTTATCTATAATATATAAAACTATTAGAGCAAATATCGTATTTTACAATAATATGAATAAAAAAAGAAAACCATAGGACCTCTCTATTATTTTATTACACCATCAAAAACTTAACTGAACTCGACAAAATAGAAGTCATTGTAAGAATTACGAGTTTAAGGCCTACACCCAACTTTAGTTTTATTTTAAAATTACTGTTTGATTTTTTGTTTAATAGCTGGGGAAACTCTCCTTATTATCCAGATTAATATTGGAAGAATAATAAACGCCATTAGATTTCCAGTATTACCCGCAAATGATAATACATCAGCAAAATTTCTAACTCCTGCTAGATAAACAATTACAGGTGGACCGACTACTAATGCCCAGGCATAAGATTTTTTTAAACCTAAAAATTCCTTACTATTACTCTGCTGAGCGATCCCTAAACCGATATAACTTGTTGTTATTGCAATCAGTGGAAGTGCGTTACCTATCAATTTACCTATATCGTCATATATCGTTTCAAGACCTTGGGTTGCGACTTGTGGAGTGTTTCTACCAAAAGTCATTAAGAATACAATCATAAAAACAGCATAGATTATAGTTGGTATCAAAAATGCGAGTATAACTACTCTCTTTGTTTTTTTATAGCTGTCTAGGCCTCTATATACATCAGGTATCACCGTATGAAAGCCAAAGGCAAATATCACTACTCCAATCATCGAAAATATTCCAGTAAAATCTACATAAGCTGCACTTTCAATATTTGCATGTGGAAGAAGCATAGCTGTAACACCAATAAACAAAGCAATTAGAATTAGATTCATTATTAATTCTGTTTTTCCACTGGCCTCAAGCCCCATATACATTACAGATGAAGCAAGTATCCAAAATATAATAGCTCCAAAAATTTCATTGATTCCAAATAGAGAAGTAAAAATACTTCCAATACCGGATATATAAGCAAGAAATGCTCCAAATCCCATTATTGCAATACTAAGATACATAATCCATCCGCCGACGTTTCCAAGAGTCTTTTGAGCAATTGTACTCATTTGTGCACCGCCCATTTCAGCAGAGGTCTTTAGAACAATAAATGCTGTAAAAAGCATGAAAAGCATAATTCCAAATAAAAGTACTAAAGCCGGAAAAAGACCGACCTGTGATGCAGCATAAGGTAATCCAAGTACACCTGCTCCAACTAAAGTCCCTATAAGAATAGCTAAACCTTCTAATGAGGATATTTTGCGTTTTTCTACTCTGGTAGTAGATACTCTAATATTTGCTATCTTTGCCTTTTTTCGTAAAAGTCTGAGAAGTATTCTTTCTCTTCTAAGTCTCCTTTTTCTCAATATCTTTCTTTTTCTATTTGCATCCTTTTTAAAAGATTTGGAATTATTATTAGGGTTATTTTTTGACATTTAAACAAGTCTAATCTAAAATTATTTGTTTTCACCAGATTCAATAACAATAGCGGTAGTTGTATCAATAACTCCATTTATTCTATAAATGCTAGAGACGATTTCTCTTGTAAGTTCTTTTAAATCCTTTGCATTTACCCTAAGTATGCCGTCATATGGTCCAGTTACACCTTTAGCTTCTTTAACCTCAGGTATTTTTTTCTTTATATTTTTAATTACGTCCTCAACTTTATCTCCTTCTACGGTCAATAATACAAATGCCTCTATCATATAAATCAACTATATATCTAGATAGTTTCAGTTTATTTAAGATTTTATCCTCTTAAAAATTTAATTTAAAGAAACGGGGTATTTGATCCAACTTTTAATATTATATTTTGATTTTTTTATTAGTTTTGTAAAATAAGAAAAATTCTTGGTGACCTTAAAAATTCCACAGGGTTAATAAATTATATACTGCATATCATTTTGGTTAAGTGTTTTAAATGCCTCGAAAAAAGAAAGATGAATTGGATTCTGACGAACATCTTGTTTTAAAAGAATTGAAATCAAATAGCAATAAAAGTATTAATGAAATTGCTAAAAACTGTGGTTTTTCAAGGCAGAAGGTATGGCGAATAATAAAAAAATTTGAAAAAAATAAAACAATATGGGGATATCCTGGTGTTGTAAATGAAGAAAAAGAGGATTTGAATTATTATATCCTTCTTTTGAAAAGAAACTCTGTACCAATCCCGCAAAGTGCGATAAAACATATAGTTTCAAGAGAAGTAGATGATCACATAAATAAAATTGATTGTAATATGATTACTAGCCTATACACAAGTGGCTATTACGATTGGGTTATAATATTTACTGCACCAAATCTTAAAATGGCAAAAAGGGTTAGTGAACTATTTAGAACTAAATATCATGGAATTTTAAAGGATGTTATTTTAATGGAAACAATATTTCCTGTGAAAATACAAGGAATAATAAATCCAAATGTTGAAAATTTAAAAAAATTTTTCTAAATACAATTTTAGAAAAAATTATTTTTTAACTAATTGCTTTTTTATAGATAGATCATATTCTGTTTTAGTATGAATATAATATCTTTTGAAAAAAAAGAAAAATATTGCATTTTAAGAATGAATCAACCCGAAAAAAGAAATGCTTTATCTACTTTGCTTATGAAAGATTTAAAAGAAAAATTATTATCAATTTCAAAAGACAAAAAAATACATGTTGTAATATTGAGGGGAAATGGACCTATTTTTTCCTCGGGCCATGACTTAAACGAGTTAATAAAAAAAGAAAAAGATATTAATTATTTTAAAAAGATATTTTCAAAGTGCTCAAGCTTAATGGAAACTATCAAAAAAATCCCTCAGCCGGTAATTGCGGAGGTTCATGGAACGGCTTCAGCAGCTGGGTTGCAGTTGGTTTTATCATGTGATTTAGCAATAGCAGATACAAAAACAAAGTTTTCAACTCCAGGGGTAAAAATCGGTCTTTTTTGTATTACACCAATGGTTTCTTTGATTAGAAACGTAACTCGAAAAAGAGCACTTGATATGCTTTTTACTGGAAGAGATATAACTGCAAAAGAAGCTTTAGATTTTGGTATAATCAATAGAGTTGTTGAACCAGAAAAACTATCTAAAGAAACAGAAAAACTAGCAGAAAAAATTTCAAAATATAGTTTTTACACTTTAAGCTTAGGTAAAAAGGCATTTTATGAACAAAGTGAGATGGATGAAAAAGCTGCGTATGATTATGCAATTGAAAAGATATCAAAAAATTGCCTCTCCTATGATGCACAGGAAGGAATAACTGCTTTTTTAGAAAAACGTAAACCAAATTGGAAAAATAAATAATTTTTTAATCCCAAATACCTTCAACTTTTTCATTACAGAATTTACATTTTCCATTAATAAGATTGTTTTGTTTTATCCCAAAATAGTTTCTATTAATCAGCTCTTTACTACAGTTACTGCAAATGGTAGTTGTATCAACTGAGACATTTCCCAAATATACATATTTTAAACCATGGTTTTTACCTATTATATATGCTTTTTCTAAAGTTTCAATTGGTGTTGGCTCTGAATCATTATATTTATAATCAGGGTGAAAACGGCTTATATGCCAAGGTATTTCTTTACCAACACTTGAAATAAAATCTGCTATATCATTTAATTCTTCTTCTGAATCATTTTGATCTGGGACAACTAGAGTTGTTACTTCCACCCATATGCCTAGTTCCTTCATTTTTTTAATGGTATCTAAAACAGGTTGCAATTTTGCTTTACATATTCTATTATAAAATTCTTCTCTAAAACTTTTCAAGTCAACATTAGCAGCGTCAAGATAAGGAGATATCTTTTCTAAAGCCTTTTTTGACATATATCCATTTGTAACAAAGTTATTTTTCAATGAATTTTCTTTTGCAATTTTTGCAGTATCATATGCATATTCAAAAAAAATCGTAGGCTCAGTATAAGTGTAAGAAATACTTTTACAATCATAATTCAGAGCTCTTTTTACAATTTCTTCTGGTTTAATATAGTTTTTACGGGATTCTTTCAGTTGGTTTTTTTTCACTTGGGAGATCTGCCAGTTTTGACAAAAACTACATTTAAAATTACACCCAGGTGTAGCAATTGAATAGGATTTAGAACCTGGTAAAAAATGATAAAGAGGTTTTTTTTCAATTGGATCTACATGAGTTGCTATTAATTCTCCATATACTAAAGTATAAAGTGTTCCGTCAATATTTTGTCTAACATTACATAAACCAAAATCAGATTCGTTGATTTTACAGTGATGAGAACATAAATTACATACTACTTTTTTATCCTCAATTTTGTCGTAGAGCATAGCTTCTTTTTTCATTTTACCACAGAATACTTCCAAATAGTTAGTTACATGCTTTTAAATTTATTGTTCGAAAAATATGGCAAATCTAAAAAAATAGAAAAATATTTCCTAAATATGCTTACTAAAACAATTATTCTTTTATTTTTAGCTGCCTTTATTCCACCTATAATCTATGTTATATGGATTAGAAACACAGAAAAGTATCACCGAGAAAAATGGAGATCTATATTTGTTTCATTTATATGGGGTGCAACAATAGCTGTTGCTGCAGCTGTTATTTTAGAATTATTATTGAATTACTCAATAGCACCAAGCATCCATCCAAATAATTTACATGTATTTGCAGTTGTAATTGCAGCTCCATTTGCCGAAGAACTCACTAAACCTCTGGCTTTAAGGTTAAAAACAGTAAAAAGGGAATTAGTTGAGCCAGAAGATGGTCTTATATATGGTGCAGTAGCAGGTCTTGGTTTTTCAGCAACAGAGAATCTAGTATATGGATATAGTTTTTTATCTGAAGGATTATTTATGTTTCTTATATTGATCTCTCTTAGAAGTATCGGCGGATGCTTACTTCATGCGTCAGCTACAGCTTGGACAGGTTATGGTTATGGAAAAAAAATTATGAAAAATACTAGTTTACTACGTGTGTTACCATATTTTATAATTGCAATACTTATACATGCTTTCTACAATGGAGTTTTAGTTTTTAGAGAAATAGGAGTTTACATAGGACTTTTTATTGCGTTACTTTTTTCAGTTATTTCTATAAGCATAATTAGGAAAAAAATTATTACTTTAGATAATAAAAACAAATAGAGGATAAAAATGAATAAAATAGCAATACTTACCAGGGATTGTGCGGGTGTAAATGCCTGCATTCGTTCTGTTGTAAGAACGTGTTCACATAAAAATATTGAAGTAATAGGGGTTAAAAAAGGATATGACGGTCTTATAGATGAAGACTTTATAAAACTAAATAGACGAGATGTTTCAGGAATTATAAATCAAGGGGGAACAATTCTGAAAACATCTAGATCAAGTAGGTTTCGAACAATTGAAGGTCAGGAAAAAGCAGTTGAAAATCTAAAAAGGAATAATATTGATGGTCTTATAGTAGTTGGAGGTAATGGTTCACTTACCGGGGCACATGTTCTTGCATCTGAATATAACTTTCCAGTAATTGGAGTTCCAGCAACAATAGACAACGATATATCTGGTGTGAAATTAACTCTTGGTGCTGATACAGCTGTGAATGTAGCACTTGAGGCCCTTGATAAAATAAGGGATACTGCTACAAGTCTTGAAAGGATTTTTATTGTTGAAGTGATGGGTAGAGATTCAGGATATATTGCTATGCAGGTTGCTCTTGCTGGAGGATGTGAAGAAGTGCTTGTTCCTGAGAGAAAAATAGATTATAAATTGATGTGTGAAGAGATAAAAGAGGGTAATAGGAAAGGTAAAGTGAGTTGGATAATAATTGTTGCAGAAGGAGCTGCTGAAGCATCTAATATATCTGAATATATAAAAAGCAACACGGGTTTTGAAACCAGAGTTGCTGTATTAGGACATATTCAGAGAGGGGGAAGACCTACTGCAACTGATAGAATAAAGGGTGCTTGTTTTGGTAATTATGCTGTTGAAATGCTTATTGATAATCAATCTGATAAATGTGTATGTTTTGTGGATGATAAACTAGATCTAATTTCACTAGAAAATGCAATAAAACCTAAAGAAATAGAAATGGAAAAATACTACAACCTAATCAAGATTTTAACTTAGAATAAAATTGCTATTTTTTATATTTATAAAAAGGATTGATAATTAGATATTTGTATAATATTTAGATTTTTATTAAAAATAAAACATATGTTTCAAATTAAAGCAAATAGAAAACATTTATATCCTTATATTATATTGTAATATAACCTTTATTAAGGGAGGTAGGAAAATGAAAAAAAATAATATGTTAATTATAACGCTAGTAACAACACTGTTTCTGATAACATCGATGTTTTCTGTTTCATCAATTACAGAACAAACAAATGCAAAAAGTCTAGAAGTAATAAAAGAAGTATATGATGAAGGAGACTGGGATGATGAAATATATGCTGAAAAAGGTGATACACTAACTTTTAGGATAACAGTTACATACTACAATATCACTGAACCAGATCATGAACACTATGCTGAAGATATTATTATAGAAGATGAATTACCAAATTGTTTGGAATATGAATTAAACTCAGCTGATCCATTTGAACCAGATATATCAGGTAACATTCTTACATGGGATTTAGGCTCAACAAAATTATATCATGAAGAGAGCTATGTAATTACCTTTAATGCAACTGTAACTGAATATACAACAAGTTCAGGATGTATAAATGAAGCTTTTGGAGAGGCATATGAACACTGTACTGGTGACACAATAAAAGATAAAGACGCAGTTACAATATATGCAATTCCTCCTGAGCCAGAAATTGATGTAGAAAAATATGTATGGGATGGAAAATGTTTCTGGGTTAAAGAAACAAATGAATACCCTGGTGAGACAGTAACTTTTAAAATTATTGTAAATAATACAGGCGATGCAGATTTAACAGATATACTCCTTGAAGATACACTATCAGAAAGTCTTGAATATATAGTAGGTAGCTCAACCGTAAATGGGAATCCACAAGAACCAGATGATATCACTGGAAATATCTTGACCTGGAATTGGAATAATCTTTATTCTGGTGAAACAATAGAGATTATTTTTGATGCAACAGTTATAGGCCAGCCTTGCGAAATTGATACAAATCATGTATATGTAGAAGGAAAAAGTGAATGTGCAACAGTTACAGATGAAGACACTGTAGAGGTACATATCAACGGAATGTGCATGGAAAAAAAAGTATGGGATGATGATACAGGTTCATGGATGAAATCAACTGGTGCTGTAGTTGGAGATACAGTTAGATTTAGAATAACTATACACTACATTGGTCCAAAGACTCTATATAATATTCACGTTGAAGATGAACTACCTGAATGTTTTAACTATTCAGATAATGCTATCCCAATAGAACCAGTTGTATCAGGCAACCTTCTCACATGGGATTTTCCAAGTGAATACGATTTAGAAGACGGAGAAACACTAATAATAGAATTTGATGCACGTGTAGACGGAGGAATATGTGAGGGAGAATGCATAAATTATGCCTATGTCATTGCTGACGAATGCAGTGGAAGAGTTTTTGAATGGGAGGATACTGCAACAGTATCAGTTATGGATGTAGATGCAGGTGGTCCATATTATGGTCTTGTAGATGAAGAAATTACTCTTACTGGCCAGGTTTATGGCGGAACTGCACCATATGTATATGAATGGGATCTTGACTATGATGGAAACTATGATGCTTCAGGAAAAACAACTACTATTTCATTTGACTCAGTTGGAAACTATCAAATAGGATTAAAAGTAACAGATAATGAAGGGCTGAAAGGATTTGATGAAACGGTTATAATAGTTGAAATCGGAGAAAACAGTGCACCTAATACGCCTGATATAGATGGGCAAGAGAATGGATTAATACCTGGTGCTTTATATAGCTATGAATTCCAGTCAACTGATCCTGATGGTGACAACGTATGGTATTATATCGACTGGGGAGATGGAAACGCTGAAGAATGGATAGGGCCTTATGATTCAGGTGAAAATGTAACGGTAAATCACAGTTTTGATAATAGAATGACATCATATAATATAAGAGCAAAAGCAAAAGACAATTACGATCAAGAAAGCAGTTGGGGAACACTTAGAGTAACAACACCTAAATCAAAACAACCACAATTTCCATTGATATACAATTTTATACAGAGACTAATAGAGAGATTTCCAATCATGGGACAATTTCTAAATATATAAAAAATCTTTTTTTCTTTTTTTTTATTTTTGATATATTAGAATAAGTTCATCTTTTTCATCTGTGTTTTTTTCCCAATAAGTACTGCCATCTTTATCATAGAAAACATATGCTTTTTCTACATAAACAGGTTTTTTAAGATCGAGTTTAAAAGGATTTTTCGAATAAAAAAAATTAGCATGAACCTGCTCTGAAAATAGATAATCTTTTACATCATCTATTTTAGTATGATTTATCGGATAAGATTTATTACCATAGGATTCAAAACTAATGTGTAGATAATTATGAAACTCTTCAGCACTCTTCCATAGGGAATCATTCTTTCTTATCAAAGGTTTTTTTAAAAAAGATGTTTTACTTGAAAGAATATTATTCCAGTTTCCACTTGATTCAACAGTAATATACTCCCTTGAAACAAAAACGTTATAATCGTAATCTAAATCCTGAAAGAAAAACCTTGTTTGGTTCTCAAAAAATTTTGTGTCCATAGCTTCAACTAAAACCTTGAACCTATTTCCAAGGTTATCTAACTCAGCTTTTTTGTTGTAATCATTTAAATATATAAAAGAAAAAACAGCTGAGACTATAATTCCTGTAGCAATAAACAAACCAATATGAGAAAGAGTAAGACCCATTATAGCTTTTTTATTAATGATAAATTTTAACATAGGTTTTACCCTCGTAATTTACAAGTTCCAATTTTAAATTATAAGAGCCTTTTTTTAAAATACATATTTCATCTGTATTATTTGAAGAAAAACGTGTATGAGAAGAAAAAGAAAGAATTGAATTATCCTCAAGAACATAATAATAGTTATTACTTGTTTTTTCATCTAATCTTTTATCATTTGGTAGATTTGACCCATTCATAGGTATGTCTCCAAAAACAACAAAACGAAGTGAATCAGGAAAATCAACATGAAGTGAAACTAGAGAACCAGCATCTGCATATATAAACATGTTTTCAGCTTCATTAATTATTTTCTCAATTTCTTTTTTTATAATCTCATTTTTAGAATTATTAATCATATTCATTAGAGAAAATGAAAAAACTCCGATAATGAGAGAACTAGTAATAATTGCAACAAGTAAGTAACTTGGAAAACCAATTAAAGCATAGTCATCAATTTTTTTTATTATGCTATCTCCCCCTAACAATTTTAATCATCTTACCTTGCGAAAAAGTCTGTTTACGTGGAGATTTAACAATTAGATCTAGATATCCTTCATAAACATCAGAATGTAGTGTAGGTGTGATATCAATTTTTGCAACACCGTTATAATTTGTCTTGTTGTTTCTTGCGTCTCCCAATCCTTTTAGGATTACATCTGCATTATATATCGGCTTGCCATCATTATCCATTACTTTAATTTCAATTGAAAAAGTTTCTTTGTTTTTCCCACCTGGTATAATGTTTACCATTGGATCAACATTTACAATGATTTTACCTGGAAAAATACATGGATTTAAAATAAAGGTTAAAATAAAAAAAAGAGCCGCACTTCCAATTATTAGACAAACAGTTAATCTTAAGGGAAGGCCCATAACTCCTCTTTTATCTGATAGAAATTTCTTTGTATCTCTTTTTTTTTGCAAAACAATTTTTCCCTCCAAAAATAAATTTTATGAGTTATGTGATATATTTCTACTCTTAAGTGTTTTAAAAACAGTGGTTCCAAAAAATACTATTCCCGCTAGTACCAAAAAAACAGGTGATGTAATGATCACTGTTTTATTTAATGCAACCATTAATGCTGCAAACAAAGCAATAGAACCTGCAGTTATACCAGAGATTTCAATTGGAATCTGCATTTTTCCTATTTTCATAGTAGGTGGAGCGTTTCTTTCTAAATTTCCAATGCGTTCATTAAGATGAATTATTTGTTTTTCAGATATATCTCTTGTTTTCATTAATCCATCATTAGTTTCACTAATTGAGTTATTTATTTGATCGATGTGTTCTTTGAATTTTTTAATTTCAGATTCTTGAGTATCAATATCATCCATTATCATAGCTAGTTCACTATCAAAGACTCTAAAAATATATTCTAGGTTTTTTTCTTCTTTCTCATCTTTTAATTTGTCTATAAAACTGTCAATTGAACCATCTATTATTGGAAATCCGGACAGATCGTTTTTTGAATTGTTGTTTGTTCTATTTGATATTCTTTTTTCAACTGCAGAAAGCCTGGAACTAACACTGTTAGTTGATTGTTCTATTTTTCTAATCCAACTTCTCATAGATTGAATATTATCACTACTTTTTCTCTCATTATCATTTATTTGTTTTTTTGATTTGTTTTTATTTACTAACAATATTTTTTCCTCCAATATTTCCACGTTTAAAAAAAGAAATGTGGATGTGGGATGGTTACAATTCTTTATTTTAATCTTCTAGGTTGGTCTATATAATAAGACAGCACTGTCATCTGTAAAATCTTCATATCCGGATGCTTTAATTGTTAATTTCAAGTTTCCTTCGTCAATATTTGGATCTAATTTTGCTCCATCTATATCGATTTCAGCTAGACCTGTTGCATCAGTTGTATCTTCACCAACTACTCCTCCGCCTGAAAGCCTTACTTTAGCGCCATAAATAGGGTCTCCTCTTTCATCTGCTGAATAGACATATACTTTTACTGTAAACGGATCAAAATTACATATTCCATCTGCACCTGGTGGGTTTCCTGCTACAACTGAGTTTTCATCGATTTCATATTTCATCATTTTGTTTCCCTGGGGTATCATGAATAATACTGCTGCTATAACTGCAACTGCTACAATCATTATTATGATTAGATACATGGGTAGTCCTAAAACTTGCGCCTTATTATTCCTTTCAATTTTTCTTAATTTCATTATTATTTTCCTCCTCCTGCCATTAACAGGTTCTGTGCCAGATTTTAGAATTAATTTATTATGATGCTATCTAACACGCATTTTTTCATTCATTGCTTTCTATATCAATATTATGTTATTATAATTACAAAATAATATTAATCAAGTCTAAAATGAGTTATTTTGTTTGTTTTATCACAAAAAAATTAAATTTATGTTATTTCAATAAATTTTTTTGGTAATTTGCCAGTTTTAAAACCAGTTTATTATCTATTGCAAAGAAAGCTAAATTTTATGTTTTTATAATAACACAGTTTTAATATAACCTTTTTTTTTTAATTTTTTTGCGGATTTAATAAAAATAATCCTATATTAGTTTGATGAGAGGAATAAAATTTATATGAAAATGTCTAAAAGAGATTTTTTAAAAAACAAAAATGCTGTTTCAGAGGAATTCACTATACTTCCTGCTTTAACAATAGTTATCATTGGTTTTACATTATTTATGCTAATACTTACAAATGTATATAATGCATATAATAATAGAATAGATAGCATAGATAAATATCAGGCAGCATCTTTTATATCAACAAAGTTAACAAATCCTGATTGCTATTTTATTCTCGAAGGAGGAAGAGTAAATCTTCCACTTTTAGATAGCTCTAATCCAAAAGAAAGTGATGAAAAATTACAAAAAATGAGAGATGAATTAAAAACATCTGAATTGAATTTTTCAATACATATTAAATGGGATGATGAAGAAAAATATTTTCCAAAAGCTAGTTTAAACCCTGAAATAGGAAATAGAATTGCAGTATCAAAAACAGTTAGCATTTTTTTAAATGAAGCACAAACAAAACCAGGGAAGCTTACTGTAATAATGTGGAGTGATTATTCTTGAAACTAAGATTTTTTCTAAAAAATAGAAAAGCAATTTCGGTTATGCATGATGCAGTAATCTTTGTTGTTATGGTTTCTCTATCGGGAGTCGTGCTAATACCTGCCCTTCAGAGTGATACCGCAGTTGAAACTTCTGTGCAAAAACACAGAGAAGAATTTGCTGATGAAACACTCATCATGCTGATGACCTCGAGAAGTGATGATTTTGGATATACGCTTGCAGGACAACAAATTAAAGAAGCTGCAAATATATCTATTGATTACGCTAGTTCTAGTAGTAATGATATAATTGAAAACTTAATAAAAACATTTTTAGGTAGAGAACAAAAACATAAGACCTATTCAGATTTATGTGTTGAAAACCTTGTTAGTCAATTAAATGTTTTTGGAAATAGAATTAATATTTTCACAAGTGATTTTGATATTAAACTAAAAGAAGAGTTAAACAAAGTTTTAGAAGGATATCTAGGTGAAAAATATAGATTTAACTTAGTAACAAGATGGAGACCCATTTTAGGAGTTGATTTTGGGGGAAGCATGAAGATTGGTTCAACACCACCAGATACAACACATGTTGCAATGACCTATGCTTGTCTCCCAAGTACATATTTTTCAAATTGGTTTGAATATGTTGATGATTTTGTTAGGGAAACAATTGATAATGTTACTAGTTTTGCAAGCGACGATGATATATTAAAAGAACAAATAAAGAATTTAACAACAAATTTAATTGAAAAAATTGTTTTATATGGTTTTAAAAATGAAGCAGGTATAATTGAAAAGTCAATCGATTATGTTTTTTCAAAAGTTGAAGGTGGAATTGAATCAATACTTGGCGATTCTTCTAAAATGTTACTTGAGCCACTTGAAAAAGTATCCTCTGGGGTAAGCTCAAAACTCACAGGAAAATTTTTTGAAATAATAAGCTCGACTACTGGATTAAATATAACAGATCAAAATTCAGATGGTGAAATTGACTGCAGAGAGGCTCTTTTTAGTTTGAAAGGATTTGTAGTTGATGAAGTAGAAGAAATGCTTGGAGATGTATTTGACGGATATCTAAATCCTTTTGTTGATTTTATAGTTGAAACTCTTAATATAACAACTCAAATAAATGAATTCAAACAGAATATTATTGATTTTATAAAAGACCATATTAATCCTCTTCGAGCAGAATTTGTATTAACAATTTGGGAGGTTAGAGGGTGAAGAATTTTTTAAAAGATGAAAAAGCTAGAATTCCTTTCTCTGTTATAGGTGTTTTTCTAATAATTGGAAGCAGTGTTACCGCTTCATATATCGGAAGCCTTGAACAAGAAAAGTCAAAAGAAATTTCTTTATCTCTTGATTTCAACGAAATTGAACAGATATTAAATTATGTTGAGGCAGATATATCAAGAAGTCTTAGTTATTCGGGTAGTAAAGCTTTAAAAGAAGTAGGAAAAAATCCAGTAATTTCATCAAACTTAAGCACAAATGCTGCAAAAGACTATGCTGATACTGATAAAGATGGGACCCCTGATTTAGATATGAGCGGTCATAAACTTGATGATAGTGTTATTTTTAACATAAACTGGATCAAAAACATTCTTAGAAATGAACTTAATAAATATATCAAATCAAATTTTATGGATGACAAATGTAACTATCTTGATTATATAATAAATATTGTACCTGATAATAAAAACGAACCCGTATCTGATTGGAGAAGTATTTCTTATAAAAAAATAAATATGGAACTTCAACGAAACTGTGGCGGGGTGGATGATTATTTTGTATCTGAAAAAGATAAAAACTATGAGACATATTGGGAATTTTCAGTTCCGTTAACAATTAATGTTATAGATACAAAAACCGAAAAGAGTAGAATTTTTGATATCAATTCAAAATGTATTGTAACATCTAGATTACCTATCATGTATAGGCTTACAAATACTTTCTGTAAATCAATAAATGGAACGGGGGATATTTTTGAAAACAAACTAGCAGTATTCATTGGTCTTACAGGTACTGCTTATACTGAAGCGAGAGCTTTAATGATGTGGTCACAGGGTCCATCTAAAATAAAAAATATTGTTGATAACAACTGGGTGAAATATCTTACCAATTCAGGTCTAGTTCTTGAAGAATTTATGGTTTTTAACAGTGTTGATCCGATGTCTTTGATTAAACTTGCAACAAAAGTAGGTGATTTTACAGGAACTAGTGAAAAACAAGCGCTTACTTCAAGTGAATGTTTGTCTGTTGATTTTAATCTTGAAGATATTGAAAACCAGTTAAAAGATGATATATTTAATGAGTTAAACCCTGATCCAGATAATCCGGATTACAATCAGTCGAATATCGAAGACTTACTAGAAGAAGCTGAAAGTACCATAATAGATAACAATATGATAAAATCAGTTCAATATATCGCTGAAGAAATATTATATGATGTAGAATATGAATATTATTACCATAGAGCCAACTCAAACAATGAACCAGTTGATTTATATTACAATACGTGTGATCCAGACCATACATATACTATAACTGTATCAGAAAATAAATATAAAAAAAAGGGAACAAGTTTTGAAGATCCAGATAATAATGATTATAAATTTATTTTAGGAAAAGCTGATGCAGATGGACAAGAAGACGTTGTAATAAGGGATGTTAAAAAAGATAAAATAAAACAGATTGTTAAAGACGTTATAGAAAAAAAATTAAAAAATAACTATAATTGTTATGTTCAAACTGATGTAGAAAGAAGAGCTTTCGAAGATCTTGGTTATGTCGATGGATGGTCGCCTGATTATTCTCATGGTGATAAAAGACTTTCAAAAGGAACTTGGGAATTTTATAGTTGTCAACCGATAGAAGATACAATTGATTCAAGTGATACACTACCACGTGAAACATACGCGGAAACATGGAAAGTATTTTTCACTAGATCCGATAAATTTGAGATATGTACTGATTGGGATGGAAAAAATCATACCTGTAACTCTTCAAAAATTGATTATCATGACTATGAGCAAGAACATATCGTAGAGTTTCAAATAAAACCTATTTATTCAAATTATACAATAGTTGATGACGTATTTAACTTTAAAAACAAGGTATTAGATAACCCCCCTCATAATAAGTACACTCGAAATGATGATAATTTACAGGTTATTAGAGAGTTATTTCCAGGATATTTTGTAAATAATATCAGAGATAATGTCCTTCAATCATATTCAAAGACTTCAGTAAATGATAAAGAATACTTTTATTCAGATGAACATAACTACAAAATAGACTGGATAAAAGCAAAAGATGGAGATGGCGATCAAGGATCTGTTGTTGAAGCACTTGAAGAAATACTTGAAATGATTATTTCAGATGAAGATGTCTACAGTAATGCATCTAAAGAATACAGTGGTGATTCAACAAGCCTTGATGCAATGGATTCAGGGAAAGTAGCTTTATTAGATAGTTTTAAGGATAAAAAAGAAGAGTATAAAAGAAATAATTTGTATCATATAAACAACATTCCCTCTAAAAAATATATTAGTATTGGTTCAAAATCAATATATGAAATGCGAGAATGGTATCTTAATAAAATCCAATCAAAACTAAAAGAAGATAAAAAAGACGAATATAAAAAACATATAAAAGATAACATAGGAGGTAATAGTGATAAGTATAATTCCTATGAAGAACTACAAGGATCTAAAGGACAAGACTATCAAAATGCTCTCGGAGATCTTAGTTCAATTGGTAGTGGTCAGGGTATACAAATTGGCCTAGCTATGAACTTAAAACACAAGAGCACAAATTCATATGATGGATGGGGAGAAGATATTGCCTTTGCAATAGATACAATACCTAATTATTTTGAATTTAATAAAGTAGATGGTGAATGGGATTTTAATGTCGTTAATAACTGCTGGGGTGGGCCAACTGGTATACCTCTTTTACCAATTCCTCCTATCCCATGGTTCTGCACAGTCAATTTTTGGACCATAGAAATAGAAGGAAAATATGAGAAATTTAAGATTGTAGATACCCTTGATGAAACACATGCTGATCCACTTTTTGGACATGATGGCCAGATATTTATTAGAGAAAAAAACATTGGTATTATAGATGAGGTTACTGGAGAGGTGATAGGTGATAATAATCATCTTGGATTTGATTTTTGGACTCCTTCATTTTGTATAGTTCCACCAAATAGACTACCAATTGGCGATATTGAAGGAGGACTTAGGGAAGAAAGTAAAAAATAATAAAAAATATTAGGAGGGAAAAAATTAGAAAAATATACATCTTAATGCTGTTCGCTTTGTTTTTTATTTTATTATCAGTAAACATATTTCAATCTAGTGAAATCGAATATGGAATATGTGAAACATGGATAAAACTAAAAAATCATGAATGGCAAGAAACGCCGGTAACAAATGTTTCTTTAGATATCTATGAGACTTTCTATATCAAAGCAAAAATTACTACAAAAGTTAGATGCAGGGTTGCTTTAGAATTGGAAGGTGCTGGTTTTACAAAAACTTTTGAGGTAATAAAAGGCCCTAGTAAATATAGCCAAGCAATTTGTCACGGTGAAAAACCCAAAGGATGGAATAATACATATATCTGGAAGATTAGACCAACAGATAATAAATTTGCAGGTGGAACAACTCCTCTAAAATTATATGTACAATACAAGAAAAAATATGATGATCACTGGCATTCAGAATATGAATATGACAAAAAATCCGAATATGTAAAGCTTATAAGTCCACAAATAAATTATACATTATGGGGGGGATATCAAGAGAATACAGATAGCGTTGATTCAGATATTTTTAAACAAAACAATACTGGCGGCAGTAACACTGCTGGTTTTGAAATAGTTTATTTATTGTTAGCAACTTTTTTAGTAGCGTTTTTTATAAGGAAAAATAATTAGAATTTATTGATGTGCATAACATTTTCCATTTTTTTCTTTGGAACATGTAAAACATTGTCTTTGTCTTTGTAATATTTAACAGAGTCAGTGTAATCTTTGATTACAGACTTTTCGTTTTTATAGCCTAGTGCAATAACTGAATCAATTATTATTTTCTCTGGAATTTTTAGAATATCTCTTATTTTTTCTTTATCTATATTACAAATAACACAAGAGCCTATTTTGTATCCTTCTGCAGTAAGAACTATGTTTTCAGAAGCAAAACTTGCGTCTCTAACATACCATTTATTATTTGGATCATTACAGAGGATTACAATATATGCAGCGGGACTCTCTGATTCTTTAGGATTCCAGTCTTTTAGGTAACCTGCAAACCCAAGAGCATTAAATATTTTTGAGCAAGTCTTTTTTTCGTTTACAATAATAAACTCAAGTGGTTGAAGGTTAGCTGCAGATGGAGCTAACCGACCTGCATTTACACATTTTTTTAAGATTTCAAAATCGATTTCTTTTTGTTTAAAACTTCTAATACTTCTCCTTTTTAGAATGGTATCATATATCTCTTCTGACAAAAACTATCCTCCATTTATTTAGAATATATGTAAAATGAGTTTTTTATAAAAAATTTATGTGAAAAAAAGAAAAGGAAAAAATTGAACAAAATACCATAATTAAACAACAAAGTAATAAACCAATTTTTAATACAAAATAATATACAAGGGGAATTATCTTTATGGTAAAAAAACCTAGAAGAATGAGAACTTTTGCAAGAACTGCTTCTAAGTCTATGGAGAAAAAACTTATTCAGAATGCAAAAAAACTAAAAAAAGATCCATTTATTGTAATACCTAATTATGAGGATAGTGAATCAAATAAATATCTCAAAAAGATTAAAAAGAAAATTGAGAAAGTACACAAATATGCTGATGATATTGATAAACTAGAAAAATTATCAAAAAAAAGAGGTCTACATGGTGCTGTAGCTGGTACTCTTCAACTTGCTCACTCAGAAAAAGCACCATATCTAGCTGTTGCAAAGCTTCCATCTGGTGATGTAACTTATGCAAAAAGAGGAAAAGCAGATAAAGAGAAACTTATAGCTGTTCAGCATTTTGATGACCCTGTTTTAAGGATAATGGGTATTACTGATATTGCTTCTAAAAAAGATCTTCATATTTACTCTTGGTCTAAAGATTTTTTTTCATCAGGGAAAAAAGCAAATCCTCCAAAGGAGTTTGTAGATTTTGTTATAGATAAGATTAATTTATCAAAAAAGAAAAATATTGTTTCATGTGAGCATGTTGATGAAAATAAACTAAAAAATGAAGAAATTTCTAAAAAAAATTATTTAAGAATATATTGGAAATCAGCAGATATTTCAATTGGAATTTGTGAGAAATGTGCAAAGAGAGGCAAAAACACGCTTTTTAAAATAACTAGATATATGTTTGAAAATGATATATCAAATGATTTTGATATATCTGTTATTGGATCTGCCTTTAGAGGAACTAAAGAAAAAGAAGAAATAGAAACAGTAGATATTGAGAAATACCTCTCTGGTAAAATAAATGACTATGATTTTATTAAAAATAATATGAAAAATCGTAGAAAAAGTTTGAAGGATTCAGATGAGAAGATATTTATCCTAAATGGGGTATCTTATGGTACTGATATCGATAGTTTTATTAAAAAACTTAAACCAAATAAATATGAGGAAAAAGGGTTAGAATTTATATTAGGAAAAATTGATGAACCAGTTATTTTTGATGATGCAACCCCTAATAGGGTTCTTGAATCTTACTGGGCGGATTATGGTCTTGATCTAATTGAGAGTATTATTAATGATAAAGAAATGGCTGAGAAATTTTATTCAATTAAAGATGAACCTTCTGATATTTTGGAACTTGTTTATAAATATAAAGAAAGACAAAAGATTCTTTCGAAACTACCCCGATATAAGACTTTACCGCCTCTTGCAGAATATGCTGATAATATTGCGCGAACTTTCAAATCATTTGGGGGAAAAAAAACACTTGTTGAACTAAGAAAAAAACCTGAAGATACAAAGGCTAAATCTTTATCATATGCATTTTTACTAGCTCTTGGTAAAGGCAAGGATAAAAAATGGAAATATTCTGATGTTGAAGTTGAATATGGTGAATTTTTAAAAGATTATGCTAAAAAATTATTTAATTCAAATCCGGAAAATTATCATAAAAATTTAAAAGAATTGTTGACTGCTAGTGGTATTACTGAAGATATCGATTCAAAGAAGTTATGATTAGTCTATTATTGAATTAATATTCAAACTATCTATTGTGATGCCCCATGTTTTAAGTGAAATTGTGTTTAATATATTCTCATCTACAATTTTTATTACTTTCCCGATTATTTGATTGTCGTATACTACATTTGATTCTTCGTTAAATTCATTTGTTGCTGTATGGAATATTTTATATCCACTTATCTCTTTGATATCATTTATTTTATCACAAACTATATCTCCTCTGTATGTACTGAAAATTATTTCATCATTTACATCAACTTTGAAATCAGGATGATCATCTCGTTGTATGATGATATATGATTGATCAAATGTATCTGTTGCAGACATATGATCATTGTTTTTTAAAAAGATATATGATTCGGAATTCTCAAAGGAATCTAGAAATGTTTCCATTCCAATTATATTCGTAATATTTATGAAAGGAAGTAAAATAATTCCAAGGAATAACATCATTTTTGATATATTTTTCAAATCGTTCTTTTTAATTATCAACCTCTTCCTTCTCATCTTGCACCATGCTAACTTTTGACAGTAAATATATATAAAGATATCTTGTAAAAAATCAAAAATGACAAAATTACAAAATGTAAAATTACCAAAACCTTAATACATAAAAAAAATATTCTTATAATTAAAATATAATTATTTGTATGACATGATTATATGGATTGAGGGGTGAAAATGCCAAAAAAGATATTGGTTGTAGATGACGAGCCAGATATACGTGAAAGCGTAAGGATGATACTTGAAAAAAATGGATATAATGTTATCACTGCAGAAAACGGTGACGAATGTTTAGAAAAAGTAAAAGAAAATCCAGATCTAATATTACTTGATATAATGATGCCTGGAACACCTGTTTCAGAGGTTGTAAAAAAAATTAATGATATAAAAATTGCTTTTATGAGTGTTGTAAGAATTTCAGATGCAAGAAAAAGAGGTCTTACCGTTCAAGACAATATTGTTGATTTTTTTCAAAAACCATTTAATGTTACAGACTTAATTGATAGAGTAGAAATAATACTAAATGAATAGATTAGGTATAGTAAATGAGGAGAGGATGGAGGATCTAGTCTGGCCGATGAGCAAAAATTCGATTTAAAAAACATAATATATTCAAAAATCAATAGAAAACTTACTTTATTATTTATTATAGTGGCAGTTGTTGCACCTTCAATTGGTATATATTATTTTTATCAAATATCAATGACCGTACCAGAAAATATTTCTCCTCAAACAACTATTTTACTTCAAACAATTACAGCAAGTATAATTGTCTTAATTGCAGTTGATGCAGGAGTAATAGGTTTTTTTGTTTCAAGGTCTATTTCAAAACCGATCAAAAAATTATATAATGCAACAAAAAAACTCGAAGAGGGAAACTACGATGTCAAAGTTGATATCAATACAGGTGACGAGATACAAAAACTTGCTGAAGCCTTCAATAACACAACAATGGCACTATCACGTCTTGAAGCAGAAAGAAACGAACTTGATACTGCTAAAACTGATTTTTTAAGTATCACTTCTCATGAACTTAGAAGCCCAATGACGCCTATGAAAGCACAACTACAAATGATGCATGAAGGCTATTTTGGTAAATTAACAAAAAAACAAAAAGAAAGCTTAAAAATTATTACAAGAAACGCAGACAGATTGGATAAAATAATTGTTGATTTCCTAGAAATATCAAGAATTGAAGCAGCAAGATTAAAGTTCAATTTTAGAAAAATAAACATAATCGATACAGTTAAGGAAACAGTAAAATTCATGCAAGGTTTTGCAAATGAAAAAAATATAAAATTTGATTTAGACTTAGATGAGATTTCTGAAATAGAAGCAGATCCTGATAGAATAAGCCAGGTGCTTAGAAATCTTATAAATAATGCAATAAAGTTTTCAAAAGAAAAAAGTGAAATAAAGGTTTCAGCTAAATTAAAAAATGGCTATATACAGTTCAGCGTAAAAGATACAGGATGCGGTCTTTCCACTCAAAACCAGATAAGGATTTTTGAACCATTTTACCAAGTTGAAGGGTCCTCTAGAAGAAGACATGGTGGTACAGGACTTGGCCTAGCCATATGCAGAGGAATAGTTGAATCACAAAAAGGCAAGATATGGGTAGAAAGTAAACAAGGAAAAGGAAGTAAATTTATTTTTACATTACCACTTGAACCAGTTAGAAAAATCGAACCAATCAAAATATTATTCTCAAGAAGAGGGCTTATTGAAAAAAAGATACAAGAAGAATTTAAATCTATATTAGGTCCACTTGGAATTAATGAGTTTCAAGAACTAAAAAAACAAAACTCCCTTGACAAAAATGATCTATTTAATTACATAGATAATTTAGAAGAAAACTATATCCTATCGGATGAAAAGGGAGATTATTTTAAAAACCGCATAGGTAAGATATATGGTGATAATATAGAAAAAGTTAAATGAAAAAATTTAAAGGAGAGATGATAAAACGAAACTTAAAACACTATTAATATTGATGTGTCTTGCAATCTCAGCAATCCCAATCAGTATCATAGGTGGAACTCAAGGTTTTAAAACTTCAATATATCTAATAGGACTAATATTTTTTGTAACATTTGCTGCATCACTTATAATAGCCTATTTTATAAGTAGGCCACTTGAGAAACTAACAAAAAATATTCAGAAGATATCCAAAGGTGAACTTGATGTACAACTAGGCCTAAGTGAAATACAGGAAATTAACAACCTAACCGAGTCTTTGAACAGGGTTCTAGCGAGTTTGAAACTTGCAGTGCACAAAGTGGGAGTTAAAAAAGGAGAAATTTTTGAAGATGCAGTAAAAGCAAAAGAAGAATTTCAAAGAAAACAAAACCATTTATTCAATAGTATCAAAGGATGGGCGTGGGAGACAGATGAAAAGGGTATCTATAAATTTGTTTCTGATAATGTAAATAACTATTTAGGATACCCTCAGTCAGAACTTATTGGTAAAAGTGCCTTTGAATTTATGCCTGGGGAGGATTCAAAAAATGCAAAAAAGGTTTTAAATCTCTCCAGTAAAAAACAAGAGCCTATAATCAATTTAGAGAACTCTTTTGTTGATAAAAATGGAAAAAAGGTTGATTTTATCACTAATGCTTTTCCATTCTATGATAATAATGGAAAACTTTTAGGTTATCGTGGTGTGAATACAGATAATACAGAAGTTAAAATTGCTGAAAGAAAAATAAAAGATTTAAGAAAAGAATTATCAGATCTAAAAATTAAAGTAACTTCTCTTCTAAATAAAAGAGATAAAGCAGGAAATTTTAATCAAGGTTTTTCCTCAACAACTGATATAGATAAAAAATGGTCCGAAGATGAATTTGACTCTGTATATATTTTTGATGAAGAGGCAAATATTCTTGATTGTAATGATAAAATGGTTGAAAAACTAGGTTATACTAAAAGTGAGATTTTATCTTTTAAAATATCTGATTTTGATGCACTTGAAACAATGAATGATATCAAAAAGAAAATAGTTGATGCTAAAAAAAATGGAGTAGTTACATTTAAAACGATACATAAAAGAAAAGACGGGTCAGCAATATTAGTAAATGAAAACCTTCAATATCTTAAAGATCAAAATAGGTTTAAATGTATAGTCCGGGAAGATTACTCCATGAAAAAATATTCATAGGCTCTTTTTTTTACCACCAAATATATATTATACTTCTTGATATACCGCTCTCTAGTTGGTTTATATGATAAAAGCATCAAAACGTTCTCAGGGTGTTTCATATGCGATAAGGGAAATAGTTGTTCCTGCTAAAAAACTAGAAAAACAAGGAAACAAGATACTTCATTTAAACATTGGAGACCCAATCAAATATGATTTTGATACACCACAAAATATGAAAGATTCTTTATATCAAGCAACAAAAGAAGGTCATAATGGTTATGCTCCTTCTGAAGGATATCCTGAGTTGATTGATTCAATAATTGAGAGGGAAAGAACAAGAAATAATGTGTCATATAATACAGAAGATATATGTGTTACAAATGGTGTTACTGAATCTCTTCAACTTCTTTTAAATGCAACAATTGATCCAAATGATGAACTTTTAATTCCTGGGCCGACCTATCCACAATATACTTTAATTACCAGAGTCAACGGTGGGCTTCCAATCCCATATAGATGTATAGAAGAAGAAGGATGGCAGCCAGATACAGATGATATCAGAAAGAGAATATCTAACAGAACAAAAGGAATAGTATTAATAAATCCAAATAATCCAACAGGTGCACTTTATTCAAAAGAAGTAATAAAAGAAATAATTGACATTGCAGGTGAATATCACATACCAGTAATTTCAGATGAAATATATGATGACATGATATTTGATAAAAAACAACATGCAACTGCATCTCTAGCTAGAGATGTCCCAATAATAACTTTCAACGGTTTTTCAAAAGTCTATCTGGTTCCAGGTTGGAGAATAGGTTATATACTGTTTCATCACAACGGTGAATTAGATGAGGTGTATGATGCTTTTATGAGAATAGCAAGATCGCGGCTTTGTGCAAACTCAGTTTGCCAAAAAGCATGTACATCTGCATTGAATGGACCTCAGGATCATATAAAAAAAGTAAATGATAGACTTAGAGAAAGAAGAGATTTTGCCTATAAAAGATTAAATGAAATTGAAGGAATATCCACAGCAAAACCAGAAGGAGCATTCTATATTTTCCCAAAAATTGAGGCGATGGAAAAAAAGATTTGGAAGAATGATAAAGATTTTGTTCTTGATTTGTTAAACGATCAAAAAGTTTTACTTGTTCACGGTTCAGGTTTCTGTTCACTTTATGGTAAAAACCATTTTAGAGCAGTAATATTACCGCAAATGGAAATACTTGAAGAAGCATTTGATAAACTGGAAAAATTTATGAAAAAAAGATTAAAATAGATTTTTTAATCTTCTTCTATTTCAGTTATATCTTTCTTTGAAAAAAGATATGTTTCAAGTTCTTCATCAAACTCTTCATCAATTCGTCTAACATACTCTATAAGCATAGCAGCATGTTCTTTTTCTTCATCTCTGTTATGAACTAAAATTTTCTTTAATTGTTCATCACTAGTAGCATCAATTCTTTCTTGATACCAGTTTACTGCTTCAAGTTCTTCAATTATCGATTGTCTTGCTCTGTCTAAATCAAGTGTTCTCTCGCTTAAATTTTTTCTATTTTCATGTTTCACCATTTTTTCAAAACCCCATTTTATTTACTTTTTGTTGTATTAACATGATAATCAATTCTCTCATTAATAAGTTTTAACTGTCCAAATTTTTCATTTAAAATTCTTTTATAAAATAATTAATGTTAAAAACAAAGAATTTTTTTAACTATTTTTGTCGAAAGAATATTAAATAGAGTGGCCATTCAAAGCAGTTGTGTTTCAAAATCCAAGAGGTACAAGGGATTTTACTTCTGAAGAAATGAAAAAAAGAAATAGTTTAGAGGAGAGTATAAAAAAAGTTTTTCAAAACTATGGATACAAAGAAATAGAGACACCAACTTTTGAAAACCTCGATCTTTTCACAGCAAAATCGGGTGAAGGAATAATTAGTGAAATATATTCTTTCAAAGATAAAGGCGATAGGGAACTTGCGTTAAGACCTGAACTTACTGCCCCGGTGATGCGTTTTTATGTAGAAAAATTACAGATGGAGCCAAAACCTCTAAAATTATTTTATTTTGGAAACTGCTATAGATATGACCGGCCTCAAAAAGGAAGATATAGAGAATTCAAACAAGCAGGGTGTGAACTTATTGGTACTAGTACACCAGAAGCAATAGCTGAATTAATTTCTATGGCCTATAAAATAATTGAAAATACAGGTCTAAAAGATATGAAACTAAAGATAGGAAATCTCAAAATTCTATCAAGTATTTTTGAAAAAATTAATCTTAAAAAAGACCAAATAGAATATATCATTCCTTTAATCGATAAAGAATTGTTTGATGATCTATATAACGCTCTTCAAGAATTTGGACTGGATAATAAGGCCATTACAACTTTTATAAATTTACTTGAAACAGAAGACCTAAATCAAATCAAAAAATTTGCTGGTTCAGAATCAGAAGAAGAAATAAATAGATTTGAAAAAATCATTGATTTAGTTAAAAAAACATTTAAAATTAAAAATTTTAAGGTAACACTAGGTATAGTGAGAGGACTTGATTACTATACTGGAACTGTTTTTGAAATAGAAGCCCCTAGTCTAGGTGCTGAAAAACAGATCTGCGGTGGAGGTGAATATCAACTAGTTTCCCTATTTGGTGGAAGAGAGACAGATACATCTGGTTTTGCAATAGGTTTTGATAGAGTTTTACTTGCTCTTGAGACTGAAGGATATAGTTTTTCTGAAAACTACACTGAAGCATTTGTAATACCTGTCACTGAAGACATGAAAAATAAAGCAATAGAGATAACTGAAAAATTAAGAAAAAGTAATATTGTTACAGATCAAGAATTAAATGATAGAAGTATGAGTAAATCATTGAAATACGCTAATTCAATAAATGCAAAAAAAGTAATAATTGTTGGTCCAGATGAGATGAAAGAAAAAAAGGTAACAGTTAAAGATATGATAACCGGGAAACAAAAACAGATAGAAATAGGAAAGATACTTGAAATTTTTTAGAGTTAGATAGATTAAAATGGTTTCAAAAGAGAAATTAATTTATGTTCTTGATACATCATCTATATTATCAGGAAAAACAGTTGTTTTCTCAGAAAAATCAATTGTTACAACACCCGGAGTATCTGATGAGATATCTTTTGGTGGAAAAGACTATCAAAAGTTTGAACTTTTAAAAGAGATAGGATTAAAGATTATATATCCGACTAAAAATTCGATTGAAGAGATAAGAAAAACCTCAAAAAAAACAGGTGATGTAGGCAGACTTTCAGAAACAGATATAGAAGTACTTGCTCTAGCACTTGATTTAAAAAAAGAAAAAAAGAAAATTATATTACTAACTGATGATTATTCGATGCAGAATGTATCTGAAACTCTTGATATAAAATATCAAAATGTTTCTCAGTCAAAAATTACTAAAAAATATAAATGGATATGTAGATGCACGGGTTGTAAGAAAAAATTCAAAGAGCATATAAACATATGTCCTATTTGCGGTTCGGAAACTAAAAAAACAATTTCAATAAAAAGGGATATTAATACAAAAAAGTGATCACATGGATTTCAAAAAATATTTCAATAAATTCAAAAAACTATTTTTCAAATTCTGGAGAAGTGATGATAGTAAAATATCGCTTATTAGAGATGTTTTTGTTGCTTTGATGCTTGTTTTGATTCTACTTATTGCTTTATGGGGTTACACCGGCCAGTGGTTTGGTGCACCAATGGTTGCTATTGAATCAGGAAGTATGGAGCATATCGATCCACCATTTGGACGAATGGGTACTATTGATGCTGGAGATATGGTTCTACTGGTAAATATTGATGAAAAAACCGATGTTTCACCGTATATCTCAAAAGATAATTATGAATATGGTAAACATGGAGATGTTGTAATATATAAACCTGATGGTCGAGACAATGAAGATCAAATTATTCATAGGGCAATGTGTTGGGTTGAAGTAGAAACTATTGATGGTCAAAAAGTATATACAATTGAAGGAACTGATGTAATTCGGCAAAATGCATCAGAACCATTGTATTTGCCAGAGTTGGGAATTAGAGCTAAAGAATCTGATAAACCAACTGTTGCAGCTGGTTGGACGAACTCAGGTTTTATAACAAAAGGAGATAATCCAAATACAAATCCAACCTGTGATCAAATTGGAGGAATTACCAGTCAGCCTATTAAAATAGACTGGATATCAGGTAAAGCCAGAGGAGAAATACCATGGATTGGAACAATAAATCTATTTTTTAATGATATGCTAAGTGGTGGCGAATCAACAGTCAGAAATGTCCATGAAGATTCTATAATATGTTTGTTTATATTGATAATCTTTCTAATTTCCATACCTGTGATTCTTGATATCTATAGCTATATTAAATCAAAAGATGAAAAAGAACAAAAATAGTTTACTAGTATTCTATCGGATCTTTTAATCCTACTTTTTTAAACCCTTTTAGTCTTAATTTACATGAATCACATTTACCACAAGCTTTTTTCCCGCCTTTATAGCATGACCAGGTTTTTTCAAAAGGAACATTTAACTTTATCCCTTTTTTTATTATCTCTGATTTAGAAAGATCGATTAAAGGTGTAATAATATTTACTTTTTCACCTTCAATAGCTCTTTTTGTTGCTAAATTAGCCATTTTCTGAAAAGATTTTATGTATTCAGTTCTACAATCAGGATATCCCGAATAATCAGTGGCTGTGACTCCAATAAATATTGCATCAGCTTTTAAAACTTCAGCATAGGCAAGTGATATTGATAAAAAAATAGTGTTTCTAGCTGGAACATAAGTAGATGGAATTTTTTTCCCAATTTTTTCAAGGACATTTTCTTCAATAACTTTTGTTTTATCAACTAGTGAAGATCCTCCAAATTGTGAAAGATCAATATCAAAAATAGTATGTTTTTTAGAACCAACTGATTGTGCTATTTTTTTTGAGGAGTTGGTCTCTTTAGAATGTCTCTGTCCATATCTAAAATTAATAGAATATATCTCATATCCCATATCTTTTGCAATAAAAGATGTAACTGCAGAATCAAGCCCTCCAGATATTAGACAAACAGCTTTTTTCATAATTTTATAAACCTTCAATTTCTATTGTGGATTTCTACCCTTATATATCCCCATCTGATAAAAATTATTTGAAAGCATATCGACAACTTTTGAAAATTGTTTCCCTACTCTAACAGCACCTATAGCACCACCCATAAGACCAATATTTGACCTAATCAGGCGTACTGCGATATCTTTATTTGGGGTTTGATAAATCTGAAAATCAATTTCAAAATATTGAGCAAGTGTACCAAGTGCAAAATTTGCTCCTTTACTGCCACGTTTTGCTTTACCAGAAAACTGTGTATGCCATTCAACTTTAAATTTATTATGTTGAAAAATATTTTGAACAGCTTGTCTTATAGATTGAACATTTCCAGAAACAAAAATATCTGTAAATTCACCATTTGGAGGGTTTACAGGTGTATCTACCTGATTTTGAGCTTGTTGGGTTTGTTTTTTATGATTTACAGCTTCCCCACTAGTATTTTTGCCACAAAAAGGACAAAATTTTGCGTTTTCTTCAATTTCTTTTCCACAATTTGTACAAAAACTACTCATATTTTCACCAATATATTTTTTTAAAATTACAATTTTTTACAAATCTTAGCACCTTGGCCATATCCTTCATCTACACCAATTTCAACAGAAGAAACAGACTTAGGTAGATTTAATCTCTTAAGTACTTGATTTAAAATATAAATGGATAAATTTTCAGCAGAAGTAGATTCAATTGGTAGAAAAACACAATCTGAAATAGGGAAAACAAATCTTTTAGATAAAGCAATAATCTCAACGTTTTCTTCGTCTTTTTTAATCTTTGCCATACTGCTTTTATCAGGGATTAATATATGATGATCAAGTTCATCGGTTATTTCTCTTAATATTTTTTTGAGTTCTGAAAAATCAATAATTATTCCTTTTTCATCAAGTTTTCCTAATATTTTTGCATGAACAGCATAAGTATGACCATGAAGTCTACCGCATTTTTCGTATTCATGAATGATGTGGGCACATGAAAAACGAATATTTGACCTCCATCCATCAATTGTGATATATGAGTTCATTTTTTCTTTTTCTCCCTGTAATCTTTAATTGCTTCTTTTAATGCATCGGATGCAAGATTTGAGCAATGCATTTTTACAGCTGGAAGACCACCTAGTTCATTTGCCACATCATCTCTAGATAGTTTCATTGCCTCATCAAGTGTTTTTCCTTTAGCTATTTCTGTTGCAATACTGCTACTGGCAATTGCTGCAGCGCAACCATATGTTTGAAATTTAATATCTTCAATTTTTTTATCTTTTACCTTGATATAAATGGTCATGATATCTCCACAGGCAGGGTTTCCGACTGTGCCTTCCCCGTCTGCATTTTCAATTTTACCCATATTTCTAGGATTTCTAAAATGATCAAGTACTTTTTCTGTATACATATCGCTCATTGTTATCAACCTCTTATTTATCCCATAGAGGAGACATTTTTCTCAACTTATCTACAATACCCGGTAATACTTCTAAGGTATAATCAATTTCTTCCTTTTGTGTGTTTCTACCAAGGCTTAACCTTAGTGAACCGTGTGCTTCTTCTGGCTTTAAGCCAATAGCTGTTAAAACATGTGAGGCATGTAGTTTTTCTGAAGAACAAGCTGAACCTGTAGCTGCAGAAATTCCTTTATCGTTTAACATCATAAGTAATGATTCCCCCTCAATTGCTTTGAATCTGAAATTCGCATTGTTGGGTAGTCTTTTTTTAGGATGTCCGTTTAGATTGCTTTCTTCGATTTCAAGAACATTTTCTATCAAATAATCTCTAAGATTTACCATATGCTTATTATCTTCATTCATTCTTTTTTTAGATAATTTACAAGCTGATCCAAGACCAACTATTCCAGGAGTATTATATGTACTACTTCTAAGTCCTTTTTCATGTCCTCCGCCATGTTGAATAGTTTGAATATCAATGCCTCTATTGATGAATAATGCTCCGCATCCCTTTGGCCCGTAAATCTTATGTGAAGAAATTGAAAGCATATCTATATTCATTTTTTTAACATCTATTGGAACCTTTCCAACCCCTTGAACTGCATCTGTATGAAAAACGATATCATGTTTTTTTGCAATTTTACCTATTTTTTCAATAGGCTCGATTGTTCCAATCTCGTTATTTGCAAACATTATTGTTATTAGAAAAGTATCATCTGAAATTGCTTTTTCAAGTTCATCTAAATCAACAATACCATTTTTATCAACTGGTAAAAACCTTACACTATAGCCTAATCTTTCTAAGTATTTACATGTTTCAAGTACAGCAGGGTGTTCAATTTCAGATGTAATGATATTATATCCATCTGAATTTTTTTTGTCCTTGTTTTTAAAGGTAATTCCTTTAATTGCAAGATTATCTGATTCAGTTCCACCTGAAGTAAAAACTAATTCATCAGTTTCACAAGATATTAGATCGGCAATTTTTTCTCTAGCTTCTTCAACTGCGTTGAATGCTTCTTTTCCATGACAATGAATTGATGAAGGATTACCAAATTTTTTATCAAAATATGGATTCATTTCTTTTAATACATCTGGATCAACTGGTGTTGATGCAGCATAATCAAGATAGATTTTTTTAATAATTAATCACCTCTACCTATCGCCATCATTTTTTCCAAAGGCTGTTTTGCTTTTTTCATAATTTCATCTGAAAGAGTTACTTTAGGTTCAAGTGTCTTTAAACTTTCAAGTACTTTTTTTGCAGTAATCTTTTTCATATTCTTACATATTGCTGATTTTACTGGATAAAAATCTTTTTCAGGGTTTTCATTTTTTAGTCTGTAACAGATGTCTTTTTCAGTTCCAATAATAAACTCATTTTTATCTGATTTTTCAGCATAATTTACCATGCCATTTGTAGAAAATGCATGATCTGCTATAGCAATTACTTCAAGTCTGCATTCAGGATGTACCAAAACTTCTGCCTTCGGATGTTTTTCTTTCAATTTTAGGATATCTTCTTTTGAAATGTTGTTATGTGTAGAACAATAACCAGGCCACAATATCATATTTTTTTCAGGTACTTTTCTTTGGATATATGAACCAAGATTTCTATCTGGAACAAAAATAATTTCATCTGAATTAATGGTTTTTACCACCTTTTCACCATTTGAAGATGTACAGCAAATATCTGCGTGTGTTTTTACCTCTGCTATTGTATTAATGTAACTTACAACTTTTGCTTTTGGATGGTCTTTTTTAAGTTTATTTAACTTATTAATATCGA
Source organism: uncultured Thermoplasmatales archaeon (assembly GCA_964518165.1). GTDB lineage: Archaea > Thermoplasmatota > E2 > DHVEG-1 > DHVEG-1 > CAYZTD01. The sequence goes on along the minus strand of CAZFFN010000062.1, from coordinate 13,329 downwards.
CCATATGGGCCATAGGGCATGTTGCTGATTCATCTGGCAGAATTACATTTTTATTTGGATTTAGTATCTTAGCTGATTCTGCCATAAAGTCTACGCCACAAAAAATTATATTCTCAAAGTCAAGGTTGCTAGCTTTTTTAGCTAGATCAAGTGAATCGCCTAAATAATCCGCAATATCTTGAACTTCAGGAATTTGATAATTATGTACAAGAATTACAGCATTTTTTTCTTTTTTAAGCCTTTCAATTTCTTTATTTATGTTTTTGCTCATAGTAACAGAGGTAGGCTGTATTTTTTAAGTATATAAATAGCTTTGCAAAATAATTGTTATTTTAATATTTTTTAATCAAAACTATTATATTAGTGAAATAATATACCTTTTAGCAGGATGGATGAGGTATCATGGATATACTATCTTTAGTTATTGGATTTGCTATTGGAGCGATTATTTTTGTAATTGCTTTTGAAATTAGTTCTAAAAAATCAAACAATGAGCTTCCTTCCTCAAAACATACAAAGGAATGGAGTATATCTGAAATTTCTAATCCTAGGATTATGGCTGAGTATTTAACAGATATGGAACTTCCCAAAAATTCTAAAGTTTTAGTTAATAATTATAAAGACAAAACTATGCTTACAGGACTTAATGCAAGGGAACATGGTGCAATAAAAGGAAATTTCATAGTTGGTGATGATAGAGCTTTGATTCTATCTGGGCCAATAAAAAAAGATGAGGTAGCTTTTTGGACTGTGGAAAAAGAAATCGTTGAGGATTTAAACAGACAGTTTGATGAAATGTGGAGCAAAGCATCTGTAGTTAAAGACGACGATAATTAAAGGGTTAACCTATTATACATCTCAATAATTCACATCAGCGATGTTACAGTTAATTGGGGTACTAATTTCTTTTATTCTAATTATCTTGCTAATTCGTTTTAAAGTAAATTTTGGATTTGCACTTTTAGCTGGTTCACTTGTTCTTGCTGTTTTTTCCATATCTGCTGTTGATATTACAACAATTCCAAATAATATGGTTCAAGATCAAGATTTTTTGATCAGCACACTTGAACTAGCAACACTAATGACATTAATTTTTATGCTAGCTAAAATGATGCAAAATACAGGGGCCATATCAAAATTAATTAATAGCCTTCGGACGATTTTTTCAAAAGGTGGAACCCTTGGTGTGATTCCTGCTATATATGGGCTTATGCCAGTACCTGGAGGTGCTCTTTTTTCTGCTCCAGTTGTCCAAGAAGAAGGAAAGGAGTTCAATATCCATGTTGATAAAAAAAATTTTTTTAATATATGGTTTCGTCATATCTGGTTTCCAGTATATCCCATATCTATAACTATTCTTACTATGGCCGAATATGCAAATATTAAGGTCACTGATTTAATCAAAGGAAATTTTTTAACTTTTGTTGTAATGGTTATCCTTGGTTTTATTATTCTAAACTTTTTTGTTAAGAAAAACAATAAAAAATCTGATTTGAAAAAAATTGATTTTTCATGTGTAAAAAAAGAATGCAGAGGCCTAATCTTTTTACTTCCGCCGATTGTTCCAATTTTCTTTGCAGCATTTCATTATATATTTAATATAAACCTTGAGATCTGTTTTATTTTTGGTGTTAGTTTTGCAATGATTTTATTAGTGTATCTAGTTAAAACACCAAAATCTGAGTATTTTAGTTTACTAAAAAAATCAGTTACATGGAAATTTGCACTAGTAATAGTGGGTATTATGGTATTTAGAAAAATATTTGAACTTACTAAATCAAATCAACCTATATTTGAACTACTTCAAGGCTTTAACATACCTATCTTAGCAATTATTATAATTCTTCCTTTTGTCCTTGGAATTGTTACAGGATATTTACTAATAGCTATTACTTTATCTTATCCTCTATTAGCTGAGTTTTTCCCAACTACTGGTCTATCGATAATTGGTTTTGCAAGCCTAATTTTTATTAGTGCCTTTGTAGGATATCTTATTTCACCTATTCACTTATGTAACGTTTTGAGTAGTAACTATTTAAAGACAGATACAACGAAGATGTATCCTGTTTTTATACCGGCCTCACTAGTTTTATTAGCTGTACATATTGTAATTGTTTTAACATTATTCTAAGATTTTTTCGGTAAAACTTTTTATAACCTTCTTTGTTTTTCGCAAGATTGTTATAATGGATCAAAAAAAATTGGTAAATGAAATTAAAAAACCAGAAACATTTGGAGAAGAGATAGATTCAGTTAAACTTATTCAGACTCATATTTCATTTGTGGTTCTTACAGAAAAATATGCATATAAAATAAAAAAACCAGTTGATTTTGGTTTTCTTGATTTTTCTACTCTTGAGAAAAGAAAATATTTTTGTAATCAAGAAATAAAACTTAATAAAAGACTTTGTCCCGAGATTTATTTAGAAGTAGTGAAAATCACAAAAAAAGATGATGGACTTGAAATCAATGGTTCTGGTGAAATAGTTGATTATGCAGTTAAAATGAAGGAGTTTTCCCAAGAAAAAATAATGACTAATCTACTCGATAAAAACAAAGTTGACGAAGATACAATTGAAAAACTTGTTGAAAACCTTGTAAGTTTTTATAATAAAGAAGAATCAACAGATGAAATAAATGAATTTGGAAAAATTAAAACAATAAAACAGAATACAGATGAAAACTTTGATCAAACTAAGGAAGTTATTGGGGTAACTATCAAACCAAAAAAGTTTGAAGAAATCAAAGATATTACAAACAGATTTCTATCTGAAAAAAAAGATGTTTTTGAAAAAAGAATAAAAAATAATTATATTAAGGAGTGTCATGGTGATCTACACACAGGAAATATTGTTTTAAAAAATAATGAAATTTGTATTTTTGATTGTATTGAATTCAATAAAAGATTTAGATACAGTGATGTAGCATCAGATATTGGTTTTCTTGCAATGGACCTAGATTACCAAGGAAACCCTTATCTATCTAGTTATTTGATTAAAACATATGTTGAAAAAAGTAAGGATAAAGGAATTTATGATGTCATAAATTTTTACAAGGCATATAGAGCGTATGTTAGAGGAAAAGTTGCTGGTTTTAAACTATACGATCCAAATATTGAAAAAGAAGAAAAAAAGGACACTATCAAAGTTGCAAGTAAATATTTTGATTTAGCATATTACTATATTCAACTTGTAAAAAACCAAATAGAAGAAAAAAGACCTTTGCTTTTTATTACATCTGGTCTAACTGGTACCGGTAAAACTACAGCTGCAAACAAAATATCAGTTGATTATAATGCACGAAAAATTAGTACCGATGAAGTAAGGAAAGAGATGAGAGGTATTGATAAATATGAACGGCATCATGAACCATATAATACTGGTATTTATTCACCTGAAAAAATGAAAGAGACTTACCTTCGAGTAATAGAAAAAGGAAAAAAGTATTTACAAAAAAATAGAAACGTTGTTTTAGATGCTACCTTTAAAACAAAAGATCTAAGAGAAAAAGCAAAAGAAATTTCAGATGAAACCGACTCAAATTTTTTGATTTTAAATACAGTTATGCCTGAGGAAAAGGTTAAAAAATATCTTAAAGAACGCGTTCAAAAAAAGAGCATTTCAGATGGGCGATGGGAAATATATGAAAAGCAAAAAGATTCATTTGATGAATTATCCTCTGATGAAAAATACATACCGATTGATGTTGCAAATAATTCTTTTAACTATCAGTTAGAAGTGTTCCATAAAATATTTGAAAAAACTTGTGAGGGTTAGATTTTGAAAATATCTGTTTATTCCATGGATTTAGAAAAAGCAGTAAAAGAGATAAACAAAAAAGACCTCAAATTAGTTGGTATCCAAATACCTGAGGGTTTAAAAATTCATTTAGGTAAAATAATTGACTTTTTTAGGAGTAATACAGATGCTGAATATATCATATGTGGAGATCCTTGTTATGGAGCATGTGATTTGGTTGATACGGATCTTAAAAATTTAGGTGTTGAACTTTTAGTTCATATTGGCCATACAAGAATTTCTGCTCTAAACAAAACCGATATCCCTGTATTATTTATCAACGCCGTTGCAGATCTTGATATAAAAGAAGTAATTGAAAAAGCAGTTACAAGTTTATTTGGTAAAAAAATTGGTGTTACTACAACCGCACAACACATCGATGTTATTGATTCAGTATGTAAAATTCTTACTGATAATGGATTTGAACCAGTTGTAGGAAACGGCGATAATAGAATCGAGTTTCCAGGTCAAATTCTTGGTTGTAATTTTACTGCTGCAACTAAAATAAAAGATAAAGTCGATATGTTTTTACATATCGGAAGTGGTAATTTTCATCCACTTGGTATGATGATTAGTACAGGTAAAGATGTAATTGTGTGTGATCCTTATACAAAAAAAGTAACTTTCAAGGAACTCTCTGATTTCAAAGATATTGTTTTAAAACAAAGATATGGGGCGATATCTCAAGCTAAATTCTCTAAAAAATTTGGAATTATTGTAAGCTATAAAAAAGGGCAGAATAGGATAGATGAAGCATTTAGATTAAAAAAATTAATAGAAGAAAAAGATAGAGATGTATATATCATCTCTGTTGATTATGTAAATCCAGTTAATCTTGAGACTTTTAGGGATGTTGATTGTTTTGTATCAACTGCATGCCCACGAATTGCTATTGATGATTATTTAAGTTACAAAACGCCTATCGTTACACCTATTGAACTAGAGATTGTTTTGGGTGTAAAAGATTGGGAAGATTATGAATTTGATGAGATTTTAAACAAGTGAGGTGATAGATATGAGTAATGTATTAATCTTTGACTATGATGGAGTATTAATTGATTCATTTGATATTTTTATGAAATATTTTCTTGAATCTTGTAGAAAATTTAATTTTGATAAAGTAAAAAATAGAGAGGATTTTTTAAAAATTTTTAATGGAAATATGTATGAAAATATGTTTAAGATGGGTCTTTCTAAAGAAGAAATCCTTAGAATTGTTTTAAATGTTAAAAAAGAACTTTTAAAGAATCAAGAAAAAATCAAGTTATTTGATGGAATAAAAGAGACCTTGAATTCTATTTCAAAAGATAACACTTTAATTGTTGTAACCTCAAATGATACTGAAGTTGTTGACAAATATTTTAAATTAAAAGGAATAAATGTTTTTGATGAAATCATTGGTTCAGATAAAGAACCAAGTAAAATCAAAAAGATAGAATATATTAAATCTCAGTATAGTGGAAATAATTACTATTATTTTGGTGATACCAAAGGGGATATAATTGAAGGTAAAAAAGCAGGTGTAAAAACTGTTGCTGCTTCATGGGGATGGCATAGTAAAAAAGAATTAATAGAAGAAAATCCTGATTATATTCTAGATAAACCAGAAGATATATTTAAAATATTAAAAGAAAATTGAATGGGCGAGAAGAGATTTGAACTCTTGACCTCCCGGTTATCAGCCGGGTGCTCCATCCAAGCTATGCTACTCGCCCAATTTAGCAACCACGTATACCACTTTTCATATAAAAATTATGTTCCTATTTTATAATTATTATATCTTCACTATTATAAAAATAGTAAGTATTTTATATTAAAAGTCATATATAACTGCCGATGAATATGCCTGATAAGATAAAGATTACTGCAATAGTCATATTACTATTAACTATGAGCATAATGACAGTCAACTCAAATCAAATAAACAACAAAAAAATTGAAACACTTCTTGATGATGCTGAATTACCAAGTTGGAACGTAGGAAACTATTGGAAATATGATATGGATTTTATTTTTATCACAAGAAATGATAGAGGAAAAGTACAACTAAACATTGATGCAAAAATTAGTGATATGGTAGCAGGAGTAACAGACTTAGAGCAAGAAAATGGTATAGACAATTATGTATTAACATTAAATGGACAAATAACAGGTGATGTTAGTCTTTTAGATAAATTTGATGTAGCCTCTTTAGATGGAGATTTCTCAGGAAATGCTTATATTGGTGTTGATACTCTAGCAATAAATAAATTTGATTTTAATGTTAACGGAAAAGTAGATATTCCTGTTTTTGGAAACCGTGACATAGATTTTGATATGGAAATGGGTTTTAGCCCAAATTTTGATTTTTTAGATTTTCCAATAAACGAAAACGAGCCTATGTGGCAAGTAGATATACAAGAAGCATTTTTAGAAGCAGATGTTTATATTGATATACTTGGAGGATACACAAAAAGTTACTCTGAATCACGCAGTTTTGTAGATAATCTAACAATAGAAAAAACAGACACTATTGATCTTCCACAAGCAGGTATTTACGAGTGTTTTGTAATAAGCGGAGATTGGGGAAAAACCTCAGAACTTTGGTATGCACCAGATGCAGGATATCTAGTAAAAGTAAACGAGGTACTTGACTGGAATGATGGAGAAATTGAATCAACTTTTGATTTAGAGTTACTAAATACAAACTTTGATGTATCAAATCATCCACCTGAAAAGCCGGCTATAACTAATGGGCCTTCTGACGGCGAAGAACAAAAACAATATACATTTACAGCAAAAACAACAGATAAAGAAGGCGATAAAATAAGTTATAAATTTGACTGGGGAGATGAAACAGAAACTGACTGGACTTTAAAATATGCTTCTGGTGAGATTTGTCAAGCAACACACAGCTATGAAAAAAAGGAACATATAATATAATGGTAAAAGCAAAAGATGAGAACGATTTAGAAAGCCCGTGGTCAGAATCACATACTATTATGATCTATGGAAATCCACATGTCACAGTAACTATAAACAAAATAAAATTTAGAGATGAAATTGATGTTTTATCTGAAGCTGAATGGTTCTATAGATTAGATGTAGAAGATGAAGAAATTACAAACCATAACACAGATAATGGAAGATATAATGGAAACTGGGTTCAGAATAACATATGGGAGCCAAAAAAAGATCATGAATTCGAAATAGAAAACAGAGAAGCAAACTTAAAAATAAAACTAATGGATCACGATGAAGGTCTTGAAGGTGATAAAGATGATCTTGCTGATGTAAGCGGATGCAATCACCCAGATAACGATGGAGCAGATGATTCAACACCTGAAAAAAGAGGAGCTATATATCATGGTAAATATGATATAATCAATAAAGAACTAGCTGAATATTCAGAAAATCCAGATGATAATTCAGATAAAATAATTCCATCACAAGATGTAGGTATGTATATAACTTCAGGTGATTATGAACCGGATGGGAGTACCGAATTTGAAGGAGGGGTAGTTCCCAACCCAGAAAACGATGCAAAAATATGGTTTACAATTACAACAGACTATATGCAACCACAAACTTCAATAAAAATATCAAACCAACCAGACAAAATCAGAACAAACTCAATACTAAAATTTAAAGGATCAGTTACAGAAGGCGCACCAGATTATTCATGGCAATGGAATTTTGGAGATGGCACAACTTCAAATAAACAAAACCCTGAACATTCATATTCAAAATCTGGACAATATAGAATAGAACTTACGGTTACGGATAAATTTGGGCAAAAAGATACTTCAACACTAACAATTGATGTATATAAAAACCAAAAACCAAATAATTTAGTAATAAATGGGCCTAGTCAAGGTAAAAAAGGTGAAATACAAACATATACTTTCAAAGCAGAAGATAATGACGGAGACAAACTATATTATATGGTTAACTGGGGAGATGGAACTGAAACAGGATGGCTTGGACCATTTTTAACTGGAAATGAGATTACAAAAACAAAAACCTGGGATAAACGTGGAAGTTATTCAATCAAATTCACAGTTAAAGATAAATACGATGCAACAAATTCAAAAACTAAATCTGTATCAATGCCAAAACAAAAAAACAGTTTCCCAAGATCATTAGAAAAAATGTTAGAAAATCTATTTCAAAATTTTGATTTTGATTTACCAAAAATATTTAATTTTTCTTTAAAAACAAAATATTAATAGATGAATAGTTATTTCCAAGAAACACTATGGATACAAAAAAAATAATCGAAGAACTTTCACAGAATGAAAAAAAGGTTTTACTAACTCTAGATGAACTCAACGGAAAAGCAGATCCAAAAGATATACTAAAAAAAGGAGATTTTCAACATCAAGTTGAAGTAATGAATGCATCATCCTGGCTTCAATCAAAAAAATTAGTAAAAATGAAGGATTCCATAAAAACAGTTTATGTAATAAAAAAAGAAGGAAAAGAATTTTTAGAAAAAGGTCTTCCTGAGAAAAGAGCATTAAAACAAATTTTTGAAAAAGGCGGAAAACTAGCAATTGGTAAACTAGCAAATGTTTTAGAAAAAAATGAAATACCTGTTGCTATAGGTTGGCTTAAAAGAAAAAAATGGGCTGACATAAAAAAAGATAAAGATACATTTTTGATTATTACAGATGAAGGTAAAAAAGCCCTTGATTCTGATACTCATGATGAAAAAATCCTAAAAAAATTTGGTGAAAATAAAGAACTTGAAATAGATAAAAATGATGTTAAACCACTTCTTTCAAGAAAAAACGTTGTTGATGAAAAAGAAATTGTTTCAAGTACAATTTCACTTACAGATCAAGGAAAAAAAATCCTAAAAAAAGGAATAGAAGTAAAAGAAGAAATCTCTCAAATTACTTCAAAAGTAATAAAAAATGCTGAATGGAAAAATAAAGATATCCGGCCATATGATATCTATGCTTTTGCACCTGCTAGATATGGTGGAAAAAGCCATCCTTTAGTTAATCTCATATCACAGATTAGAACAATTTTTCTTGAGATGGGTTTTTCAGAGATTAAAGGAAATTACATTGAATCAAGCTTTTGGAATATGGATGTTTTATTTATCCCGCAAGATCATCCTGCTCGTGAAATGCAGGATACACTATATATGAAAAATCCAAAAGAAGTAAAGATTAAAGAAAAAAAACTTATTGATAAAATCAAAAAAGTGCATGAAGATGGTGGAGACACTAATTCAGATGGATGGGGATATAAGTTTTCAAAAAAAGAATGTACTAAGCCCTTACTTAGAACGCATACAACAGTTAACACCATTAGGTATCTATATGAAAACCCAAAACCTCCATCTAAGGTTTTTTCACTTGGTAGGGTTTTTAGAAAAGAAAATATTGATCCAACCCACTTACCAGAGTTTCATCAGATTGAAGGAATCATTCATGAAAAAGATGCAAACTTCAAGCAGCTTATTGGTATTTTAAAAGAATTTTATAAAAGAATGGGTTTTGAAAAGGTTAGATGCAGACCCGGTTATTTTCCATATACTGAACCAAGTATGGAGATAGATGTGTTTTGGAATAATAAATGGATGGAGCTAGGTGGAAGTGGTATTTTCAGACCGGAAGTTACTGAACCATTAGGAATTTCTGAACCAGTTCTTGCCTGGGGTTTAGGACTTGAGCGTCTTGCCATGATAAAGTTTGGTCTGAAAGACATGCGTGATCTATATATTAGTGATCTAGACTGGATTAGAAAAACACCTTTAATTTGAATATTTTTCAAAAGATGTTTGGTTTTTTCCAAACGTTTTCAGTTATTATATATACTCATAATTTCTATAACTAGAATTGGTGGTATAAAATATGAATAGATTTAAAAAATTTGTAAAATATGTGCCGGTGATTGTCTCTGTGGCTGCTGTTTTCACAGTAGCAATATTTGCAGGGTGTATACAAAATAATGGAAAAACAGATGATGTTAAAGAATACTATGAATATTCTTTTGAAGAAGGATTAAATGGTTGGACTGCAAATGGAACTGATCTTGATAATCCTCCGATAAATTGGTCTGTTGAAAAAACAGATAATATTTCTTACATTGGAGATTCCTCTGTAAAATTTTATCTTGAAAACTTCAATGATGCTGGAAAAATCTGGATGGAAAAGGTGTTTGATGTAAAAAAGAATACAATGTATGAAGTATCTCTCTCCTATAAATTTGGAACAACTGATTGGGGAGAATTCAATCTTTTTAATATAATTACAACAATTTCACCAGAAAAAGTTACAAAAAGAGATGATCTGGTATATAGAGAGGATACAGGTCATCACACAGAGAATGAAGACCTTGTATGGTTAAACAAAACATATGACTCAATAATCGAAACAGATTCTGATGGAATAGTCTATATTAATATTGGTGTATGGGGAAATTGGGAGACCACTCGCACTTATTATGTTGATGATGTAAATATATCTATAACTGAATTAGAAACAATAGAAGAGTATCCTGATTTATCCGGTAACTGGACTCTTAAAAATTATGATTTTATGGGTAATTTAACAGGTGAAAAAAATGTTACATTAAATCAAAATAATGGTGAAATTACAATAGAGTTTGAAATGGGTATTCCATGTACTGGAAAAATTGTAAGAAATACTATGGCTAATCCATTTGTAGAAACAGAATTTATAATAAAAGGATGTGACTTTGGAGGTCTAGGGATAGATACAATATTTATAATAAATGAAACAAGTATGAAAACAGAGATGCCAGCTTGTGAAACGTGTAATCCATCAATTTTTACACGTTAATCTTTTTCTTTTTTTAAAATTATTTCTCTCTAAACAATAATAAATAAAATATATAAAAAAAACATTTTCTCCAAACGTTTCTGAATAGAATCGATCTTTTACTATAGCCTAGTAGAAGTTAAATGTGGTGCTGTGTTTTGTTTTAATAGCAATTTTTTTCAACTGATTTTTTATCTAGAACAGTTTACAAATACTAAAATAATGTATTTAAAAGGTTGTCATAGTCATCAATACGATTTTTCCAAAGGTGTACCATAAACTTTTGACATACTGCCTTTTGCATATAGAACTTTTTTTCAAGTAAATTTACCAAACAACTAAAAAGTTCATTATCATTATTATACAACACATTTTTATGATGTTCTTTGGGTATAAGTTCAGGATAGGAAAGACGGTTTGGAAGCAGTGGGAAACAACCGCACTGAACAGCCTCGACTATTGAAAGTCCAAAATTTTCCTGAATAGCTGTACTGATAACTATATCTCCTGAAAAAAGAAGAGAAAAATAATCCTTTCGGGATTCAACATATCCGTAATGAAAAATGCGTTCAGAGAGTTGATCGATAAGATTTTTGTATTTCTTCGATGTTAAAGAAGGTGATTTTCCTAATAGTATTACTTCAAAATCATATCCAGCATCCATACATCGAATAAGTGTCTTTAAAAAAAGAGTTGGCTGTTTATCGTATTCCCAGCGATGGTTCCAAAGTATACGTGGTACATTGTTTACAGAAGAGCACTCAGAAAAGTTATCTGGAGTATCTGTCCCAGGGTATAGTGTAACAGACCTTTGTTTTGCGCGTTTTATCCAGTATTCAGGTGACAGTGTTGTGTGGGGATTTTCTTCTAGAAACGCCCTAAGCGCCTGGTGATAGCTATTGCGATGGAAGTCAGAATTATATATCACAAGATCGGCTGAGACCGTATTCATGAAATCGATCCACTCGACGTGGGAATCTTTTTTCTGCTTAGTACTTCTGGGGTAAGTATGCTGGTTTTCATGAACATATAATACAACAGGCGGGCAGGGTGTACCAACAAGAGCTTTCAGTTCAGCTATATTGCAGAGACTGGTCGCAAAGATAAGGTCAAATTCTTTAAGATTATCTACATTCTGAGTAATTTCTGCAGCGCTTTTTTTCATGCGGTCGCGCCAGAATTGATCAGGTAGCGTAAAAAGAGTAATCTTGTGGCGAGAGTTATGTATAAAACCATCAATAAAAACTCGATGTGACCCACCATAAAATGTTTCAATAACAGCAATTTTTAAAATTTTGTTCATAAATTTCCTCTTATATTTTATAAAAATTTAAGAGCACAACCTAAAAATAACTTTCCATTTATGAAAATTTTGTTAATGAAGAAAAGAAAGAGTTTCGCTCCAGTATCATTGTATATCTGTATGTAAAAAATGTCACAAAGAAGCAAATTATTATTATCCTATATACATATTAATTATTCGTCTGTGGAAATTTAAATTACTAAAATTTTTATTCAAAAAAATAAGTATATTTATAAATTAAATAATAATTATAGAATCACATGTAGTAATGTATAGGAGAGATAATTTATTAAACCGTTACAATTTTTTTCTATCCTAATTATTTTTTTATTTATTGTTTCAACATTTGGATGTATGGAAGAAAACAATATTAATTCAAAAGATGAGGCAGATGAGAAACATCTTGGAGTTGATCCTTCTGTTCTTTATATAGGCGTTATGGTTCATTTGGAGGGGTATAATCTTCAAAAAGACGAAATCTATAACAGCTATAAGCAGGATATTATTAATTTATCTAATACTTTTAGCAACTATGGAGCTAAATTAACATTTGAATTAAAAGAACCAATAGATGCTTGTGAAAAACGTAACGATTATTATTTTAAAAATATAGAAGATATGGGCCATGCTATTGGGGTTCATGCAGATGCAGGTGGTGTACCTTCAGCTGATGAGACCTGGCAAGATATGTCAATAGTTTTAAAAATAAAAAAAGAAAAATTAGAAAAACAGAATGTAACAGTGAGACATGTTTCAGGTTATTGTTCTCCGCTTGATTGGGTTAGCGCGGTAATAAATGCTGGTTATTCTTTTGTAACTGGTGGTGTTACTTATTGTCTGATGTCTCTTTCTGAGGAAAAAATACCTGAAGAATACAAGGATTGTGCAAACCCGGGTTTATGTCATGAACCGTATCCTGAAAATATGGCTGATCGTATGCATCCTTGGACTATAAAAAAAGGATTTCCCTGGATAGAACATCATGATGATGGAGAGTTGGTATATCTTCCTTCAGCTGTTGAAGGTTTACCTTATCTTTCTGAAAAAGAAAAAAACCCTGATTTTCTTGGAGAACCAGCTTTTGATCAAGGTGATTTAGATGTCTATATTAAACGACTTGATGAAGCTTTAGACAATCTTGATCCCAAGCAACCTAATTTCATGTATGTTGGATGGAGTTATGGAAAAAGAATGCCTGAATCTTTCAGAGAAGACTGGCTTGATGCAATTCAGCCTTACGTAGATAACGGGCAGGTCAAATGGAAAACAATACCAGAGATGTATGATTTATATATATATCATATCGAGATGGTTAAAAAGAGTAGAGTATAGAGTTAGAAGAGTTATTTATAAATTTTTCAATAATATCCAAGGGTTTTTTCTAACAATCTAAAGATTTTAATATGAAATTTAAATCTTTTTATTTAATTGTTCCTGTTGAAAAGATTTTTAT
>CAZFFN010000061.1:0-2769 GCA_964518165.1 uncultured Thermoplasmatales archaeon | reverse complement strand
TCTCATATGGTTGTTAAAATTTTAGAAGATATAACAAATGATGATTTATTTACATTAATACCAAGTTCGTTAGAAAATGAAAAATAAAAATAAAATATTATATTATGTATTTTATTTTTTTTATTTTGAGTGAAATGATTATAATTCATTATTTAGATTATCAATATTTACAATATATTGTATATGGTGATTACGATGTGTTTTAAATATAGAGGGGGAGGGTTTCTTCTTTTTTTAACCAAAAAATACAAAATGTAAAAGTTCAATTCTATTTTTTTATTTTGGGATTTCATTTTTTTTCATTTTTTTGTCAACAACCCTCCCCCCTCTCCACCATATATATTACAAACCATATATAAAAAAAATAACTAATTAATTACATAATTTTTCAACTCCAACAAGAATTTTTCGTAACCCATATAAAATATATAGTAATAAGCATAATTATTTAATACATAATATTTATCTTTCACTGAATTTAAAATTTCTGTAGGAGTTTCATTCCCTTCTTCTTCTCTATATTGAATAACATATTCAACCATATAAGTTAACGCATTGATAGAAGGTTTGAATTTTAACTCACCAATGCTAAAATACCGATGTGCAATATTAGTATATGTAGCCCAATTAATTAAATGATAACATATATTCATTTCATATTGGTATTCAGTAATATTATAAATATCAAATTCATAACGCTTAATTATCCAAATAACATAATCAAATACAAGATTGTTAATATCATTAATTTCCATTTTAATGTTTTGTTTGTTGTTAGATAGTTAATGTGTTGAGTAATAAAATCTTTTTCAATTTTTTTTTTCAGTTTTTTTTTTCAGTTTTGTTGTTGTAAAAATAATAAAAAATAACTAATTAATTAATACATTGTTACTCTAACCATTATATTTTTCTGCGATGTCACCGAATAGTCTTCAAATACGTCTTCATCTAAGTTTCGTGTTAAAATTTCAACTCTTGCTTCTCCTTCTTCACCACTATCACCTAATCGAAATATAGTCCATCTACCTGTATTATCATACGTCCAAGTTTCATTTTTACACTTTCTTAACCATTTTGAAAAGGCAAGCATATGGTTTTTTTTAAACCAATCCTCTTCATCAGGACCTACACATCTCAACTTAATTAGTATTTTTTCTCTTATAAAAGCAGGTCTGACAGTGAGTGTATTCAATATAACTTTTAATACTTCATCACGAGTATCTTTCAATGGTTCAGGTGCTGGTGCTGGTGAAATTTGACAACCTACTCCTAAACACACGAAATATTCAAATCGTGTTCTACAAGTAGGACATTTCTTTCGAGATAATTTATAAACACATTTGTTACACATTCTGTTTGAGCATTCACATACCAGTTGATTATGGCAATCCACTAACAAAGCAGTGTTCTTTAAAGTAATTTGTTCGTAGCAAATACAGCAATTCATTATTGATATTTCAACTTGTCTTATAACAAACTAATTAATTGAAAAAAGTTTTTCAATTTTTTTTTTTCATTTTTTTTTTCATTTTTTTTTTTCAGTTTTTGTTGTTGTTGTATAAAAAAAAATTGAAAAAAAATTGAAAAAAAAATTGAAAAATATTTTATTACTCAACACATTAACTATCTAACAACAAACAGAACATCAAAATGAACTTTGAAAATAAACAATTTAAATTAGGAAGATTTTATGATAGAATTTCTTCGTGTATTGAAGACTTTCCTATTAGTGAGCAAATGGATTTTATTAATGGTGTTTCCAGAGAATTGAAAGTTCAACTAACTGATGAGTTAGCATTTGAATGTGTCAAATTATCATTTTATCATCAAACGCACGGTATGCCGTATCACGAAGATGTGTGTGTAGTGAAATACAAGCGTAAGAAATATTATATGTTTGGAGATTGGAATAACCTTAATAAAGATATGTCATTTAGTGACTTGACTGAGATTATTTTAGGATTAAGACCAGAATCTGATTATTTTCTTGATGATGAAAAAAGAGTTATATTATATATTGAAAACGGCAAACTTAAAAGAACATACGATAGTAGTGTAGTCAATGGAATTTTAAAAATATACGGAATTGATTCTGAAAAACTAAGTTAATAATTAATCATTTTTTTTAAATATATATATATATATAAAAACTGAAAAAAACTGAAAAAAAAATTGAAAAACTTTTTTCAATTAATTAGTTTGTTATAAGACGACAAACAAAACATTAAAATGGAAATCAATGATATTAACAAGGTTGTATTTGAGTATCTTATTAAGATGATTGAAGATGATGACAAACTTAATATTCATAATATTACAGATGAACAATACAGAGATATAGTTTTTGATAGGTTGAATAATTGGAATTCGCCTGGATATACGGATATTATAACAGAGTATTTTGGTAATCAATCAACATTTGAACCATCACTAACAGCACATATGTATATGTATAACTTTGTTATAGAAGGTCGTGAGGAATGGTTTGAAGATTACGGAGATGACACTAAAAGTTTAATGACTGATTTATTTAATTTACTCGGTAATAAATATGATTTATTAAGACATTATGCTTATTGGTATGTTGAAGATATGTGTCATGAAGAGTTCTGTGTGGAGTTGAAGAAACATTTAATTAATTAATCATTTTTTTTAAATATATATATAAAACAACTTAAACACCAACAACTTTTACCTTACTAGGATTAGTCTTTTCATTCTCAATCTCATCTAATAAATTAACTAATGCCATCACATCATATTTCAACT
>CAZFFN010000060.1:0-2533 GCA_964518165.1 uncultured Thermoplasmatales archaeon | reverse complement strand
TTTCAGAAAATGGAATTAAAACAAGTGTTTTTTTCGGACCAATTTATCCAAAAATTAGTAAAAATAACATTGAAAAAATTATTAATATTTTTGCATCTTTTGGTGCAAAGACAATAATGCTTGATAAATTCAATTTAAAGCCAGGAATTCTAAATAATCTAGAACAAAAAATTCCGGATATTTCAAAAAAAATTAAAGACCAATCCTTTTTGATGGATGTATATCAAAATATCAAAAATAACAATGATAATTTAGAAATTGTACTTGCTTTCTAATCTTTTTAATTAATTTCTTAGAATATTTTTTTCTCATTATTTAAGAGGCAAAATCAAAATATAAAACTATTGTCAAAAGTAAGAAAATTTACAGGTCATTTTTGATTGTGATCTTAGAATTTCTTTCTTTTCAAATATACTAGTATTGTTATAGCACAAAACATAATGATAATTTCAAAACCTGGTGTATCTGATGATTCAGTATTATTATTGTCATCAGTTGAACCTGTACTTTTTATTGTATGAGACATAGTTCTTGAATCGGTTTTACCATAATCATCAGTTATGGTAAGAGTAACATTATATGAACCAGCGGAAGAATATGAATGTTCAACAATTTTGCCAGTACCTGTAGTGCCATCTCCGAAATCCCATTCATAGGTAACAATTTTTGGACCATAACTATGTGAGCTGCTGGCATTGAATTCATAAGTTAAATCATTCAAGTTATATTTACTGAAAAATGCGCGTAGCGAATATTCATCATCTGTATCGGGTTCTGTAATCTCGTAATTTTCAAGATTAAAGGTTTTTTCTTCAACATTATCCAAACTTATAGTTGTATAATTTTCTATTGTACCAATTGTTATTGTCTGATATATAAGCAAATAAGGCTTAACTGTACCAATGTAATATATTGTAGTTGTTTCAGGGAGATATCCAGATGCTTCTGTTTCAGAAGTAACCTTATATGAATCATAATTTTCATATGTTACTTGGCCCTCTAGACTAAGATCTGATTCCACTTCACCGCTCCAAACAGTTGTAAGAGATTTTTGTGATATAAGATCATTTATGTTAAAATCATAAAGATTTGAATTAAGAGCAAAAACCAAAGGCTCAATTATTGGGTTTTCTGAGGAACCTTGAGTGATTTCAATCCATTGAAAACTAGTATCCATTACTTCTTCAGAGTCTAACTGTTCTGTAGTATAAAGACTTAGATTATCTTTTAACAGTTTAAATCTAAAAAGCCTACAATCAGATTTAGATGTAAAATAAGCAACAATACCCTGCCAATGATCATCGTTTACATCTGTAATATAAATATCAAATGATGTTGAAAAACTTGCAGGAGGTGTATCCCATACATAGCCATATTTTTTTCCTTCTTCAAATTCAAGAGTGCTTGCTAACATGGTTTTTCCAAAGACAACTGAAATTAAGAAAAACCCTAGAAATAAAACATAAATATATTTTTTCATCCCATCACAACAAAATAATATATTATTTGAACTTATAGTTTTTCCTAATGGCAATTGATTTTATTCAAATAAAATAATAAAAAATACAGGGGGCGAGATATTGACTCGAGTTTTACCGGTAAAATAAAAAGTTTTTCTTCTGTTGATATTAAATCTGTTTTTGCTTCCAAAATAAGATTAAAGAAACAGCTATTAACATAAAGATTAGTTCAAAACCAGGTGTATCATTAGCACCGCTATCATCTTTAATATCATCTTGAGTGGAATCATCTAACAAGTACGCGCGAATCCCACCTCTCGCACAGGCCGCATAAACGTATGTTCCATCACCCCAAACCTCATAATATTGAATATCTAGATGGGGTGCTTTATCGGATTTATCATGACGAGTGTCGATCAAAGTAAATGTATCTCCATCAAAGGAATATGCGCGAATACCATCTTCATCACATGCTGCATAAACGTATGTTCCATCACCCCAAACATCTTGATATTCTCCGCCTTGGTGATGGGTGTCTATTAATGTGAAGGTATTTCCATCAAAGGAATATGCACGAACACCATCTTCGAGACATGCAGCATAAATATAATTACCATCACCCCACACTTTCCAATAAGACCCGCCGTGGTAGTGGGTGTCTATTAATGTAAATGTGTTTCCATCAAAGGAATATGCATGGATTCCTTCGGTACCACCTGCTGTATAAATATATGTTCCATCACCCCACACACCTGCGCTTGCAATGTAATCTTCTCCTAATAACGTGAATGTATTTCCATCAAAGGAATATGCACGGATTCCTTCGTTAGAACATGCTGTATAGACATATGTTCCATCACCCCACACACCTCGATATTCTCCGCCATGGTAGTGGGTGTCTAATAATGTGAATGTGTTTCCATCAAAGGAATATGCATGAATTCCTTCAGTAGCACCTGCTGTATAAATATATGTTCCATCAGAATGGCAGTATGAACTAATTGAAGCGTGGTATCCAAATACAACTTGGAATCCATATGGTAAAAAGATATCCATGTTTAATAGCTATGAGT
>CAZFFN010000059.1:0-3210 GCA_964518165.1 uncultured Thermoplasmatales archaeon | reverse complement strand
ACTTGCTGTTTTATTAAATCTTCCAGAAGGTCTTATTATTACTGGAGGGTATCCACCAGATTATCAAGTTCAACAACAAATTGTTAGAAAAGATATTAGCAGTATTGAGTCTGGAGATTCTGTAACTTCTACAAGCGGGTTTGTAGCCGGTAGTGAGATGTTTCCTGTTGGTACAAAAAATAATGAGGTTTTAGATGTTTTTGAAATTGAAAGTGGTGGATCTCTTTTTTATGAAATAACGCTTGCTGGTGGCAAAGGTACTTTTTGTGTAAGTGGTGATCAAGGAGTTTTAGCTTATTTCGAAGAGACGCATGGTGTACCTCCGTTTCAGTTCACAGTAAAAAAATGGAGATGGACTAAAGTATCCGATTTAGAAGGATCTGGCAAGATATGTATTTATAATTCTAGTAGTAAAACTTTTTCCGAAGTATATTATTCTAAAACTACTACAACTTCGTTTAATCCTTATCAAATATCTCTTGATGATAATTCAGATGACGGGAACTATATAGTTTATCCGACTGCGGTTAGTAGATATGGTATATTATCAAAAGCAATTAATGTTGCTCATGTAACTTTACAAGACTATTTTGCTGAGTCATACATAACTTCTTCAACAAATGATTCTAGAAATGGTTACGCTTTGTATAAAGGCGGATCTGAACGCTTTGAAACTTGTGAAACAACCAATGTAAGTATTCCTAATAACTGGTTTTTACAAAGAACTGGTGTTTTTTTAGGACGTACCTATAATAGTTCTGCTGTACCTCCAGATAAAAATCAATATAATTATACAGTTATTGGTAATGCGCGGTTTAATTGCACATGGGATAAAAAACCAGGTGCATTTAACGCTGTTTTAAGAGATGTTTTTGATACAAATCTTTCTGATTCAATTTATTATGATCCGGGGGGTCCTCCTTTTTTAGAGGGAAACATTGGCATAGCTGTGAATTTAATCAGTGAAGAAAAAACTCAAAAAGCCACGCTTTTAGTTGATAATATAAGAGTATGGCAGTCTCTTTTGTATGATTTAAATGTTACAGTTGTGGGTCAAGAATATTTATCTTGCGATTGGGATAGGCCACCGCAGGGGCTTGTTGATTCTAATATTAAAAATGATTCTCTTTTGTATGATGCTAATTATAATAGTAGTACACACACTTTTATCGTGGGTAATTTACCTGTAAATGCCCGTTTGACTGTTACAATGTACATGGTTTCACTTAGGGATGGGACTTATAATACAACTGTAGATATATATAATAATTCAAACACATTAATAAAAACAGTTAATTCTGATATTGGCCCAGGCGAGTCTTCAACTTTATCTGTTCAAGTTGAAAGCAAATATGCAGATGGTACTCTAAAATTTAGGTTTTCGCCCAATTCAAATAATTGGATTATAAATGCAATAGAAATTGAGAAAGGTTTTAAAACAATTCAGGTGGGTGAGAAATATGTTTAGATTCAGAAAAGATACAAATGCTCAGATGGTTCTGCTTGAAGCGGTATTTTTTACAATAATGGTGCTTTTATCATTAATAATGATTTTTAATATATCTCCTCCATCTCAAAGCACGATAAATCGTTATTCAAACCAGTTGAAAATACTAGCAGATGATTCTCTGCGAATGTTAGATAATATACCTCCAACTATTTCAGATGCACTTTTTCATAATAGTTTACTTGTCCAATACATTGTTTTAAATGATACAAAAAATATAACTTATTTTTTAAATTCTTCTTTACCTTCAGATGTAGGATATAACCTTTATATATCTAACGGTGAAAATAGTATCTTATGGTATAATGGCGAAAATTTTTGGGGTGGAAAACTTGGTGAGGTATCCCGGGCAAACTATCTTGTTTTAGCAAATTATAACTGGGTTAACGCTTCAGATAGTTATCCTTCTAAAGAGATTATACCAGGATACAAAGGTAATGAATACATAGTTGTTTTGGAGGTGTGGAATATCTTATGAAAAATATAAGATTTGTTTATTCAAATGAATCTGGGCAAATGATAGTTTTAATGGGTTTTATATTAGTAATAAGTGTTTTGGTAATAGCATCTTTTACAGCTAGTCTTTCAAACGTTGGGATAAATACTCCAAAAATTCATTCAAAGGCTTTATTGCCTGATTTTATAAACCTTAATACAAAATTTTATCAATCGCTGCAAAGCAATTTTGCTAATAAAACTAATCAACAAAGAGGCATTGAATACTGCTTTAATAAATCATATGATTTCTTTTATAAAGCAGAAACTTTAAAAGGACGATACTTTCATGCAACTTTAAATGATTGGTATGAGGCAGGACCAGTTTATATTGGTTATGAATATATTGGAACATTTTATCAGGTTGGCGTAACTTTAACATTGTATGATGGAAATACAAATATTACTAAGGATTCAGTTCATACAATTAATACATTTGAGACATAAAAACAAAATATAATGATACAGTAATACTCTAAGATAAAATATATCAAGATTTGTCCCATTTGACAAAATTACAAGTAATATTTAAATATTAAGTTAGATAAAGTATAACTTAATAATAAAATTATTTCGTGTGAGGAGAGTCAAAATATGAAATATAAAAAAGTATTAAAACAATTCAATAAAAACGCTGCAACTAATGTTTATGTTTCCTTTATTGCATTGGCTATGGTGATAGTAATCTTTAGTGTTTATCTTGTAGGCATACAAAATTTTAACATTCCATATAAAATATCTGATCAATCAAGCTATGATAAAAGTATGTCAATATCTGAAAGTTTAATCGGCGATACTGGTATAAATTCTAGTAGTGATAATTGGCAAGAAAACCCACAAGACGTACAAAAAATAGGTTTAAAATCAAATAACTCCATTTTTACTTACGATTTTGATGAAACTTCTAAAAAATATAGTATAACAAATTTTAATACAGCGAGTATACCTTATTTTTATAATATTAATGAGGAACTTCAAATATGGCTTTTTGATGATGATGATGACTCTTCTTGTTTTCTTGCGGGTACTAGGGTTTTAATGGCTGATGGTGGTTATAAGAATATTGAGGATGTTGTTGTTGGTGATATGGTTAAGTGTTTTGATGAGGGTGGTGGTGTTTTAGTGGATTCTTGTGTTTCTTGGGTGTTTCATCATGGTTCTGAGGAGATGGCTGATTATTATTTGGTTTTGAATGGTTTTTTGAGGGT
>CAZFFN010000058.1:0-4945 GCA_964518165.1 uncultured Thermoplasmatales archaeon | reverse complement strand
ATTTTTATGGCTAAAAGAACAACTATCAGTCTTTCAGATACGGAGATTAAACAACTAAGAGAATTGGCTAAAAAGGAACATAGACCTATTAGCCGTCAGATCGTTTACATGATGCATTATTATTTAAAAAAAGAACAGGAAAAATAATTTATAGCTAACTTTCTTAAAAAATGATGTGCATTATTTTTTTTGTTTTTTTTGTATTTTTTTGTTTATTCAAAAACGATCAGATTATCTATGTATTTAAAGTTATGCATAAAGTGATATATATTACATAAAGTTATATAACAGTGCATAATTATTGAAAAAATATTTGTGTTAGCATATATGGGGGAAAAAATAAGTGATAAGCAGAACAACTATCAGTCTTTCAGATATAGAACTAAAACAACTCAAAGAATTAGCCAATAAAGAACGTCGACCGGTTAGCCGTCAGATCGTTTACATGATGGAGTTTTATATTAAACAAAACGTATGAGTGGAATTATAATTGCAAAACACAAGAAACAGAAGATTTAACCTCAGCGATAACTGAACTTATGGGGACACAGAATAAGGAAGTTGTAGATAAAAAGGTAAATGATGTGATAAAGGAAACACAAATAGAAAAACTTAGAAACAGTAATTACGGATCATAGTTGTATAAGACATTATCAACATCATCGTCCCAATTGTTAAATTGTACTCGATCAGCCATCATAGATATGCCAGCAAGTGGAACTGTTCGGTCACCCCTATTTTACAGGGGCTCTCACTCTTTTTCCGGGTCTTAGTCATATATGAAATATATTATATTATTAACGCCATTAATACTTTTAATAGCCCCCTTGAACTCATTTATATCAAAGAAAAGTTCTTATTTTATAAGGTGGTAAAATAGTTGAAATGTAATAATTTACCCAAATTATTAAATATGTGTTTAAACATAAACATAATTATGGCATTTAAAACATTAACCATAAAAGAAAGTGTTTACAAAAAATTATTACTTATGAAACGTAAAAATGAAAGTTTTAGCGATTTATTTGAGAGATTAAGCGAATCTAATTTAGAAGTTTTAAAGAAAATGCGTGGCTGTAATACTTATGAAAACAAAAAAGAAATGTTAAGAGACATCTATAATAAAAGAAAAGAAAAGAGATATGGGTAATTTGAATGATTATTGTTGACACTGATGTTTTAATTGATATTTTTGATAAACAATCAGAAAGAGGGGTTCTTGCACTTCAAAAACTCGATCGATCTGGAGAAGATATTGCAATTACATCAATTACACTTCATGAAATATTATTTGGACATTATAAACTCAATAAAAAGGTAAAAGATATTGTACAAATTAATACAATTGAGTTTGGTAAAAAAGATGCAGAAGTATCTGCTAGAATTGAACATAATCTGGAGAAAAAAGGAAAAACAGCATCAAGAACAGATATTATGATTGCTGCAATTGCTATTAACAGAAGAGCAAAAATTTATACATTTAATAAAAAACATTTTCAAAATATTAAAGATCTAAAATTGTTTGATTAATAAATAACGGACCTGGCGGGATTCGAACCCGCGATCTATAGCTTAGGAGGCTATCGCCCTATCCAGACTAGGCTACAGGCCCATTTTTATGAATAATTCTGTTCTATTGTAAAACTTGCACTATTTGTATTATCACTTGGTTTTTTATCTTTGATATCTTTTAATCTTATTGTTTCATATTCTATGTCTTGTTTTTCCAATAGTTCTAAAAGACCCGGAATATGTCCGTCTCCAACAACAGCTATTACTTTTTCAAATTCTTCATTTGCTTTTACAAGTTTGTTTTTCATATATTCGTTTCTCTCATCAATAAGAATTCTTTTTATTGTTGGAAACTTGTTACCGATTTCTTTCATGTAGTAATCAAAGTTATCCTGTATTCTATCTAGTTCTTTTTCCACTCTTTTTTTACTTACAAAAAAGCCGCCAAAGCCTGAGAGAGCTAGTTTTATTTTTTCTCTAATTGTCATCTCTTTAAGCATTCTTGAAAACATGCGCCGTGCTTCCATATCAATCAGAGCTATTGGTTTTTGATGGCTTTGAGCGTAATTTATAGTGGTAAGCATCTCTTGGCCTGCAATAACGCCATATTCTTCGGCCATACTATCTTGGAATCTTGATAGCATTTTGTATATTATTGGCTGGTTTTTTGTTTGTTCTTTGTATTTTTCTGGATCTGCTTCTTTCATAAGTAGGCCGTGGTATCTCTGTTTGTCTAGTTCCACACATAGTATATCAGGCTGCTTTTCATCAAATATTTCCCTTAGTGCATCTGATAGGTTGAATACGTGTCCTGTTCCGATGAGTGTTATCATTTTTTCCTCAATCTTATAATTTTTGTGAGTGTATAATATGGCTCTTCATTTAATTTATGTTTGGTTAAAACCGACTTTTTTACGTAAATAGTCGATAAATTAGTCGACAATATTATATACTGTTATCTACAAATATAATGGCATGTGTAACGCTGTGGATGATTATGAAGAATATGAGCTATCCAAGGTATGGATAGCAATAGAAAAAGAAATAGGTTTGATCTAAACTCTTCTCTTTTTTTTTAATATCTATAGTGCTCTGGTTTATAAGGTCCCTCGACTGGAACACCAATATAATCAGCTTGTTTTTTTGATAATTTTGTAAGTTTCACACCAAGTTTATCCAAATGAAGCCTTGCAACCTCTTCATCAAGAACCTTAGGAAGCATATAGACACCTTTTTCGTATTTTTCGTTCCAAAGTTCGATTTGAGCTAGAACCTGATTTGTAAAACTATTGCTCATAACAAAACTTGGATGACCTGTCGCACAACCCAAGTTTACAAGTCTACCACCAGCTAGCATAAAAATCTCATGACCATCAGGAAAAACATATTTATCAACCTGAGGTTTAATGTTGATTTTCTTAACATCTGTTTCTTTATCTAAGTTTTCAACCTGGATTTCATTATCAAAATGACCAATGTTACATACAATTGCCTGATCCTTCATTTTTTTCATATGCTCAACTGTTATTACATCACAGTTTCCAGTAGCAGTAACATAAATATTTCCCTCATCCAAACTATCTTCAATAGGTTTAACCTCAAAACCTTCCATAGATGCCTGAAGAGCACAAATAGGATCTACTTCATTAACAATAACACGTGCACCAAAACCACGCATAGATTGGGCACATCCCTTACCAACATCACCATAACCACATACTACAACGGTCTTACCTGCAACCATGACATCAGTAGCACGCTTAATTCCATCAGCAAGACTTTCACGACAGCCATACAAGTTATCAAATTTTGATTTAGTAACACTATCATTCACATTAAAAGCGGGAAAGAGTAATTTTCCCTCTTTCATCATATGATAAAGTCTGTGAACACCAGTGGTTGTTTCTTCGCTTGCGCCTTTTAGGTCTTTTACTGCATCATGCCAGCGAGTAGGATTTTTAAAATAAATCTCTTTTAAGGTTTTCATAAGCCACTGAAAATCTTCCTGTTCATTACTATAATCTTTATCAAGAAGTTCAGGATTTTTTTCTATTTCATATCCTTTATGAACCATAAGAGTTGCATCGCCACCATCATCAACAATTAGATTTGGGCCTTTTCCTTCACCAAAATCAAGTGCTTTAGATGTACACCACCAGTACTCTTTAAGCGTTTCACCTTTCCAAGCAAAAACAGGTGTACCAGTTTTTACAATAGCAGCTGCTGCATGATCCTGAGTGGAATATATATTACAACTCGCCCATCTAACATCTGCACCAAGTTCTTTTAAACTTTCAATAAGAACAGCTGTTTGAATGGTCATATGAAGACTGCCTGTTATTTTAGCGCCTTTCAAAGGTTTATCTTTACCATATTTTTTTCTAGTAGAAACTAAACCTGGCATTTCTTTTTCAGCAATCTCTATTTCTTTTCTACCCCAATCTGCTAGATTGATATCCTTAATTTTATAATCATCCGTTTTTAATTCCATTATTTTTCACCTTTTTTTAATATAAGTTTTGCATCAACAACCCGGTAATCATCTTCATATACAAAAACAGGGTTCAAATCCATCTGATCGATGTGATCCATGAGTTCCTCCCCTATCTTTGAAACCTTCATTAATAGATTTATGACTTGTTCTTTATCTGCTTTTATATTACGAAATCCTTCTAAAAGTCTTTTCCCTTTTATCTCATTAAGCATTTCTTCGGCTGTTTTTTTACTCATAAGAGGAATCACTCTAAAACTTACATCTTTGTAAAGTTCAGTGTAAATACCTCCAACACCAACCATTATAGTAAGACCGAATGTAGGATCTTGAACTAATCCAATTATCACTTCAACACCTTTTTCCTCCATTTGGTCAACTAATAAATCAGTATCAGGAAATTTCTTTTTGAATCTTTTAAATTCTTCTAAAAGTTCATCTTTATCTTTAATTCCTAGTTTAACACCGCCAACATCTGTTTTATGTAGGATTTTTCCACTGCAGACCTTTAATGCAACAGGAAATTTTAAATTAAGAGTTTCAAGGTCTTTTTCTTTATTTACAACCTTGTATTTAGTTGTCTTAATACCATATTCCTTGAGAAGATCTTTAACCTCTTTTTCTGACGGAGCACCGCTTTTATTAATTAGCTTTTTAACTTCTTCTTTCATTTTTTCATTCCTTAATTCTATTATCAATCACACGTTTAGCCTTTAGGCCCTTTTGTTCAATTCCATTAGGCGGAAGAATTGATACGCTTGGTGTAAAAACAATAACCTGTTTTATATCATTTACTAACTTATTTCCAAGGTTTTTACTATCTACTTTACTTAAGAGTTTCTTTGTTTCAATTTCAACCGTTAGTTGATCCTGATCATTTTTATCAGTATTAATAATCATACGCCAATTGTTACCAACTCTTTCATCTTTCATTATAGCTGA
>CAZFFN010000057.1:0-26181 GCA_964518165.1 uncultured Thermoplasmatales archaeon | reverse complement strand
TAAATCATTAATTTGACTTTCCAAATCACTCATTTCTGATTCTAAAAGCCCATATATAGTAGAGCTACCAATAGAAAAACCTAGAACAAAGATAGCTACAATAGTTCCTAGGATTAAGAACTTTTTTCCGTAATTTATTTTTCTTTTATCATTACTTTTGTAAATTATAAACACCAATTATTTCTTACATCTAAAAGACGATATAAAAAAATGCTATTATTATAGATATTCGCTCTTAGTTTTTTATATCTCTTCATTTTCTGTATCCTATATAACAAATTACAGCAGTGGTTTAAAAAACTTACGATTCATTATTTTTTTAAATTTCTCCCCTCTATTAAATTTGAAACTGCTGTAATATGAGCATTTTTCTCCTCAGATGAAAGATTTTAGTATGAAGAAATGAGTTTAAGAGCAGAAATTGTAGATATTTGAAGTTTTGCAATAAGAATTGAATGGCGAATAGGTAAAAAATGTGATTATCAAATCAATTACGAATTAAATAAAATGATTTACTATAAATTTTATTGGCATTTGTTAAAATAACTTATCACAATTTTCTTTTTTATGGGAAAATAAACCATTTTGGATAATACTATGTGTTATCCCGAAATTACTTTCTTCTGGAAAATAAAGTAAATGATTTACTTTATATGAAGAAGCTCAACAAGAAGAAAGTAAGATGGATTGTAAGAGAGAGGGATAAAGAAAGATCCGTATATCAGATAGCTAAAACTATGGACCTCACTCCTCAATAGGCTCATGAGATCTATAGAACATATCATGAAACGGGAGAATTTCCTTTTCCTAAGAAACCAGGTCTCAATCCTCGATCTGTTTCAAATAAGGAAAAAGAGATTGTTCTAAAGGCTAGAAAAGAACACCCATTGTCTGGTCCTGTAGCTCTTGAAAAAATTATTGATAGCAAAGGAACTCATATTGGTCATAACCGTATTCATCTTATTCTAAAACAAGAAGGTTTGTCCCGTGAGGAACCACGGAAACAACGTCATCGTAAATGGATACGCTATCAAAGACGTTATAGTAATAGCCTCTGGCATGCTGACTGGTTTGAAAAAAGGCAGGATCAGATCATCCTTTTTGAGGATGACGCGTCTCGTTTTATAACAGGATATGGCGTGTTCAGAAATGTTACTACTAAAAACACTATTTCTATTCTTAAACAGGCTATCATAGGTTATGGTATCCCTCGTCAGTTGATGACGGATATGGTACTCAGTTTACTAGTCTACCCCAGGAGACTTGTAAAGATCCTAAGCCTAATCAGTTTCAGCAAAGCCTTCAGGGTTTTGGTATAAAACATATCACGGCTCGGGTTAAGCATCCTCCGGGTAATGGTAAGGTTGAGCGTGTTATTCAGACTATTAAAAAACTGGAGGGTTATTTCAATTGTTGGGATGCTACTGTGGATTATTATAATTTTAAGCGTCCTCATAGCAGCCTGGAGAATGGCTGTTTGAGGACGCCTTATCATGCTTTTCTTGATAAAAGTAGATATGTAAAAGGTTTTAAATCGGTGTGAAATTATGAAGGTTAAATCCCAGGAGAAAGTTAATTCAGGATATCACACAAATTATATCCTCCCAAAAATATTAAATAGGAAGACCTCAATTGCATGATTAAAAATTTGAGTTGATAAATATTAAAAGAAAATTATTTGCAGTCCTGATTTTGATGCTGTTAACCACCATAGCGTTCAGTGGTTGTACTGAGACAGAAAACAATGATGTAAATGATAACGGAGAGCTTTCAGAAAATGCTGTTGCAACGGTAAATGGCGAAGAAATTACATCAGATGATGTAGAAGCAACCCAGCAGTCGTATGTACAACAAGGCCAACAAATATCTGAAGAAGAAGCTCTCGAGCAATTAATTGACCAAGAAGTATTATCTCAACATTCCTTACAGGAAGAGTTTATGCCTAGTGATACCGAGGTAGAGGACGAAATAAACACTAATCTTGAACAATACAATATGACCCAAGAAGAATTAGAACAACAACTTGCACAAAGTGAAATGACTTATGAGGAATATTTCCAAAGCGTTAAAGAAGAATTAGCTATGCAAAATTGTTTAAGCAAAGCTGTTGACGAGTATAATGTATCTGATGAAGATGCAGAACAACAAATAAACATGATGCTTCAACAATACAATATGACTCAGGGAGAATTAGAACAACAACTTGCACAAAGTGGAATGACTTATGAGGATTACTTAGATCAAATGAAACAACAGACAGCTCAAGGTTCTTTACTTGAAGATCTTAAAGAAGACGCCGAAATCAAATATCTGTAAATCAATACAATTTTATTTTTTTTTAATTCGGTATATCTAAAAAAATATCCTTTTTCTTATTTTCTATAGATTGCTTGATATATCTTCTTTAGCATATGGTTATAGAAATATTCAAGAATTTATTTTAGAACTAATTAGAAAAAAAGTATTTTTTGAAAAATTAGAAAGATATAAAAAAATTGAAAGAGAAATGAAAGAAGGAAAAAATGTCAAAAAATTCAACCAGAAAGACGCAGTAGATTATCTTGAGAGTTTATAATATGGCCTATACGGTTGAATTTAGCTCACAATTTGAAAAATCCATGAAGAAACTAAAGAAAAAAGATAAAGAACTTTTCACCAGAATTCAAAATAAACTTAAAGATATAGTTCAGAATCCAGAACGCTATAAAACCTTAAAAAATGTCCTTGCAGGATATAAAAGAATTCATTTCGGCTCCTTTGTACTTATTTTTAAAATAGAAGGTAACACTGTTAGAGTAATTTCATTGGACCATCATGACAAATCATATTAAGAATAAAACGAGGGAAACAACTTTTTTGCCATTAAAGTGCAGTTCAACTCCCTTCCCTTGCATTTCTTTTCATTTCAATAAAATAATACATAAGTGTGAACACTATATTCTTTATAAAATAGATTAAGAAAGGAATAAACTAATAATAGTAGTTCTCTTATTCGAATCTTAAAAAAACAATGAGGGTGAACTATTATGGCTCAAAATGAAGAATTATCAAGACTTATGATGATGGCAGAACAATACAAGGAGCAAATAAACCAAATAGATATGCAAATTTCATATATGCAACAAGCAAAAAACGATTATAATAGAGCGAAAATCACAATAGATAATCTAGGAAAAAATGAAAAAAAATCAGATGTTTTATTACCCCTAGGTGGAGGCTCATATATAGATGCAAACGTAAAAGACAGCTCAAAAGTACTCGTTGATATCGGTGCAGGATATATAGCTGAAAAAAAATCAGATGCTGCAATTAAAAAAATTGAAGACCGAATAAAAGAACTTGATAAACATTTGAATAGATTACAAGAAATTAAAAAGAATACTGAAAAAGAAGCATCTGAAGTTTATCAAAAAGCTCAAACTCTTTATCAACAACAAAATGGATAAAAGGTAAAAAAGTATGTTTAAGTTTTTAAAGAAAAAATTAAAAAGATTCGAAGATCAGCTAGAAGAAGAACTTGAAACCGAGATTAAAAAAGAAGAAAGAAAATCTAAAATTGAAAAAGAAGACGCTAAACCGGTTGAAGAAAAAGTAATAGAAAAACCAAAAGAAGAAATAAAACAATTAGAAGAACCAGAGAAAAAAATCAAAGAAGAGATAAAACCGGTAGAGAAAAAAACAAAAACACCTATTGAAAAGAAAAAACAACCTGAGACATCACCAGTTAAACCTAAAAGGAAAAAAATTAGCCCAGAGAAAAAGAAAAGAGACGAAGATATAGAAAAACAAATTGAAAAAAGTATTGAAACTGAACTTGAACATACTCTTAGAACGAGAAAAAGTATAGGTGAAACATTTAAAACTACTAAAAAAGCAGGAAAGATAATTAGTGAAGAAAAACTTGATGATCTACTATGGGAACTGGAAATCGGACTTCTTGAATCTGATGTGGCATATTCAGTTATAGAGAGTATTAAAAAAGATATAAAAGAAGAGATTAAAAATATCTCAATTGAACGTAAAAGAATAGGTGAAGTAGTAGAAGAAGTCTTAAGAAATGCTATAAGCCATGTTTTAAAATCAAACGATTTTGATTTTTTTGAATTTATAAAAGATAAAGAAAAACCAATAGTAATAATGTTTATAGGTGTAAATGGTAGCGGTAAAACTCTATCTATTGCAAAAGTTGCTACAATGCTAAAAAATAAAGGTATTTCTTCAGTTATGGCTGCTGGAGATACTTTTAGAGCTGGAGCAATCGAGCAGCTTGGAATAC
Organism: uncultured Thermoplasmatales archaeon; assembly: GCA_964518165.1. Classification (GTDB taxonomy): domain Archaea; phylum Thermoplasmatota; class E2; order DHVEG-1; family DHVEG-1; genus CAYZTD01. The sequence goes on along the minus strand of CAZFFN010000057.1, from coordinate 21,905 downwards.
ATGCCGATAACGTTGGTTGTAAAATTGTTAAACACGGTCCTGGTGCTGATCCTGCTGCTGTTGCATATGATGCAATAGAACATGCTAAAGCCAAACACAAAGATATAGTTCTTCTTGATACTGCTGGAAGAGTTCAAACTAATATCAATCTAATGGATGAGATGGCAAAAATAAAAAGAGTTGCCAAACCAGATTTAATAATTTTTGTTGGAGATGCTCTTTCTGGAAATGATGCAGTAGAACAAGCTAAAAGATTCAACGAAATTGTTGGAATAGATGGAGTTATTCTTACAAAAGTTGATACTGATGCTAAAGGTGGAAGTGCTCTTTCTGTTGCATATACCATTGGTAAACCTCTCTTATTTATTGGCGTCGGCCAAAAATACGATGATCAAATTCCATTTGATCCTGATTGGATGATTGAAAATATTTTTGGTAAAGAATAAAGCTAAGTTTTTCTCTTTTTTTATTTTTGGATAGAAACGTAAAGAAGCTGGGTAATAGTTGTACAACAATCCCTTTTAAACCCTTTTTACAAAGTTATTTGTGAGGAGATATATATGATGATGATCGTAGGACAAGTCTCATCCAAAAAAGAAGCCAAAGAAATGGAATTTGTAGCAAAATGTTTAGTTGTCGGAAAGCGTGCAAGAGTATTAGCGAGTCAAATTAAGAACTAATCAGTTGGTAGATATGAATAACAAAAAAAAGAAAACAACAAAGAGTGTCCCGACAGATATTCCCATTATATGGGTAAATATCTAAAACATTTCTTATTTTTACCTTTTTTTAGTCTTCCCAATCTGGTCTGACCCATGAATCCATAAATCTTTTTGATAAATCAGGTCTTGCTTTTGAAATATCAGTAACAGTTATAATTCCCACTATTTTATCTTTGTTTATAACTGGTAGTTTTTTAATACTATATTCTTTCATTTTCTCAAGTGCTTTTTCAACATTTTCAAGTGGATGAATACTAATAATTTTTTTTGTCATAATCTCTGAAACAGCTGTATTTGAAGGATCTTTTCTTTCACATATCGTTCTTTCTATTATATCTCTCTCAGTAACTATTCCTTCAGCAATATCCTTATTTGTGATAATTATTGAACCTATCTTTAGATTTTTATATATGATACAAGCATCCAAAACAGATTTGTTTTCCTCAATTGTTACAACATTTTTTGTCATAACTTCTTTTACAAGCATATTATTCACCAATAGATTATAACTTATCTTTTCCAAATCCCATAAGATACTTATATAACAAACGATTATAACAAAAATAGATAGGGGTAATTGTGAAGATAAAGAAAAGAAACGATATACTAAACGATGTAATCCATGAAGGTAAAAAAAATCCCAAAGGATGGAGTGCAATTACAGGTAAAGACAACAATAGATTATCTAGCGATTACTATATATTTCATCCAAAAGTAGGTATGTTTCTTCTAAAAGAGTACAACAAAAATCCTTTTCAAACAAAAGGAATTGGTGGAAAAATTGCTAGAAGAGTAGATCAGGATCTTGATTCAGTTATTAGAAAAAACAATAATGATTTTGGAATAGTTCAGGGTAATTTTCAAAAGATTCTTAAAAACCTTGAAAAAGGAATTAAACCAAAATCAATTCTTGATTCCGCTTTAAAAGGAAAAAAAGATTTAGGAATAAAAATGCCTGTCAGAGGAAAAGCAACTTCTTCAAAAAAAGTTTTTGATAATTTAAATATAAATAAAAATAAGAATAAAAAAAAGATTGATTCAAAATTTGAAAAAATCGCATATGACGATGGTTTATACAAGGGTTTTGAATAAAAATTTATGATAGATATTTATCAATATTTTCCATTGCAGTTTTTCTTTTTTTACTTATCTTTTTAAGCATTTTTTCCATTTTTTCCCCGGCATGTTTTTTGCACATTCCACATAATTGTTTTCCAGATTTACAGTTTGTATATATTTCTTTTAATTCTTTATCATCTTCTATTAAATGATATAAGAATAATTCATATACCACACATTCCTCGGGTTTTCCACCATTTTTTTTATGTTCTTCAAGTGTCACTGCTCCACCTGTTTTTGATTTCATTATTTTTTTCTTAGCAATTTCAGGATTATCAGTTAAAAAAATTGCGCTTTCTGGTTTTGATGAAGACATTTTTTCTCCATTTAGACCGGTCATAAATCTATGAAATGTTGCTGATGGTTGAAAAAAACCATATCCACCATATTCTTTTTCTGTTTTTACTAGTATTTCATCAATTTTTGGTATATCTTCAATTTTTGCATCATTTACATATATTGCTTTGTAATCTGTTATTTTTTTAAGGTCCTTAAAATCAAGTTTTTTTAGTATTTTTTCTGCATGATCAAGTAATTCTTCGATATTTTCATCAACTTTTACAAACACACCAATTTTATTGTCTTTTGTTAAAGTTACATTATAAAGCCTATGTGATTTAGCAATATCTCTACATAATCTTATATGTGGATCTTGGTCAACACCAACTGGAACTAGTGTTGGCCTAGACCCCCCATATTTTTCAAGTTGTACATGTAAAATATCACCTGTTTGGATTAATGGCGAAAAAATATGTGCCATACTAGTTGATTTATCAAATCCATATGTAGACTGCATTTGCGACCAGTTTATTTTATTTCCAAGTAAATATGCTAAATCTTTTACCTCTTTATTTTTTGATTGAAAATAGATTCTTGTTTTTTCTGGTTTTAGACCTAGAGCTATATAATTTGAAATGTACTCTTCAAGTGCATATTTTTTGGTTTGGGCAATTGTTAAACCTCTTGTTGCATATGATTCAAAATCAGCTACAGCAATATTAATATCCGCACCTAATTTTTGGTAATATATAACTTCGTCAATAACCATTTTGTGTCCAAGATGCATTTTTCCTGAAGGCATCAAACCTGTAAGTATTGCCCAGGGTTTTTTGTTTGTTACAGCATCTTTAATTAATTTAAATCCTCTCTGCCCAATTATTACGTTTCTTCTTAAAAGCCTGTGAGTTTCTGGAAAGCTTTTCCAGAGATCTTCAGTAAATTCTTCTATTCCAAACTCATCTCTTAGCCTTGAATAATCTTGATAAGTTGTGCTACTCCATGGATCTATTTTCATCATTATCAAAATAGCTAAAACACTATTTATCTCAAAAAATTTGCCTTTTGTTTTAAAAACGCTGAGGAGGAGATTTGAACTCCTGATCCCCCGAAGGAGAACCGGCTCTCAAGGCCGGCGCGGTAGGCCGGGCTTTGCTACCTCAGCAATAAAAATGGTAATTTTTAGTAATAAAAGAATAATAAAAAAAGTTTTGTAAAAAAATTATGAGCGTAAAACAATTTCAATGTTAACTCCGTCTGGAACCTGAATACGCATTAATTGACGAAGTGCTCTATCACTAGCATCTAGATCAATAAGCCGTTTATGTATTCTCATCTCCCAGTGATCCCAGGTTTCAGTTCCTTCTCCATCAGGACTTTTTCTACATGGAACCTTTAAGTGTTTAGTTGGAAGTGGAATAGGTCCACTAAGATCTACACCAGTTCTTTCTGCAATCATCTTTATTTGATTGCATACTTCATCTAGTTTTTTTGCATCTGTACTTACAAGCGATATACGTGCTTTCTGTGCCATTATTGTTTACTCCGGAAATCTTTAATTTTATTGAAATAAAAAAAAGTTTTAGAAGCTATTACTTAGCTTCCTCAACATCTAGACATATTCCAGCAGCAACTGTTTGACCCATATCTCTAATTGCGAACCTTCCTAGATGTGGAATCTTTTTGGATGGTTCAATTACCATAGGTCTTGTTGGAACAAGTTTAACTATTGCTGCGTCTCCAGTTTTAATGAAATCAGGATTTTCCTCTTTTACTTGACCAGTTTTTGGATCAAGTTTCTTTTGGATTTCATCAAATCTACATGCAACTTGTGCGGTGTAGCAGTGGAAAACTGGAGTATATCCTTTTGTTATAACACTTGGATGGTTTAAAACCATGATCTGAGCAGTAAATGACTTTGCAACAGTAGGCGGATCATTTACAGGACCTGCAACGTCTCCACGTCTGATTTCGTTTTTACCAACGCCTCTCATGTTAACTCCAACGTTATCACCGGGGCCTGCTTCACCAATTTGTTCGTGATGCATTTCAATAGTTTTTACTTCCCCAGTTGCTCCGCCAGGTTTCATACTTGGTTTAAAGATTACTTTCTGACCAGGTTTCATGATGCCGGTTTCAATTTTACCAACAGGAACTGTTCCTACACCTTTGATTGTATAAACGTCTTGAATTGGCCATCTTAATGGTAGATCTACTGGTTTATCTTCAAGTTTGAAATCATCAATTGCTTGAAGGATTGTTTGTCCATCCCACCAACTTAGTTCACCTTTGTCTTTTGCAGAGTTATCGCCTTTGAATGCAGACACTGGAATGAATTTAACTTGATCGTCTTTATATCCTACACTTTTTGCAAGTTTTTGAACATCAGATCGAACTTGTTCGAATCTTGCTTTATCATATGCAGGTTTTGTATCATCCATCTTATTTATTGCTACAATCATCTGTTTGACACCAAGAGTTCTAGCTAGAAACATGTGTTCCTTAGTTTGTGCCATTATACCCTCAGGTGCGGCTACAACAAGAATTGCAGCATCTGCTTGTGATGTACCAGTGATCATGTTTTTGACAAAATCTCTGTGTCCTGGTGCATCAATGATTGTTACATAGTAATTGTCAGTGTCGAATCTTTTGTGAGCAACGTCAATAGTAACTCCTCTTTCTCGCTCTTCTTTTAAGTTATCAAAAATCCAAGCGAGAGCAAAGCTTTCTTTTCCTTTACCCTTGGCTTCTTCTTTATATTTTTCAAGCATATGTTCTGGGAATTGACCTGTGTCAAGTAGAATTCTACCTACTAAAGTAGATTTTCCATGGTCGACGTGACCAATAATAACCAGGTTCAAATGTGGTTTATCTGCCATAATATTTTTTCCTCCTTTTTAAACAAATTTAGTTTTATCATATATGTTTTTCTATTATTATACTATCTTAGTTTTGATAGCCGTATACACTTCCTATTTATAAGTTTTATTCTATTAAATAGGTTGTCTTTTAGGATGGGCTCGGCCGGATTTGAACCGGCGACCTCCGCCATGTCAAGGCGACGTCATAACCACCTAGACCACGAGCCCGAATGTTTTTTTGAAATTGTGAAACAATGAACCTTTTTTAAATGTTTCACTTCGTTTTATATAAAACAAATATTCTGCATATAAATGTGCAGGTACACATGTACAGAAACACATATCTACTAAAAATGTTAATAAAGCTATAAAATATTCATAATATTCCTATAAATGGAGAGGGATGCATGAACGGATATAATAGAATATTAAACAGAAATGGAAGCAATTTTTTTAGTAAAAAAAACGAAATTGATGATGAAACTTTTAATATGTGGAAAACAGAACTAGAAAAAGAACTGCCTAGTTTTTGGGAAGACATTAGAGAAAAACCTTAGTTTTTTCTCAATTGTTTTGTATAAAGATTAAAATACATTATACTATATTAGCAGCCCTCAAAATGAAATATAAAAAACCTTCTTTAACAGTTGATGGAATTATAGAAAAAGATAGTAAAATTCTTTTAATTAAACGAGGCAATGAACCATTTAAAAATAAATGGGCTTTACCCGGTGGTTTTGTTGAATACGGCGAAAAAACAGAAAAAGCCGTCGTTAGAGAAATTTTTGAAGAAACTGGCTTAAAAACAGATATAAAAAATTTATTTGGAGTTTACTCTGATCCGAATCGCGATCCACGCGGACATACTGTTTCAGTAGTATACTCACTTAAAGTTATTGGAGGAAAACTTAAAAGCGGAGATGATGCTTGTGATGCAGAATTCTTTGATTTGAATAAGTTACCTGATCTTGGCTTTGATCATAAAAAAATAATATCAGATTATAGGAGGAAAAAATAGAAATGTTTTGTCCAAAATGTAAATGTTTGATGTATCCAAAAGGCGATTTAATGATATGCCGTAAATGCGGCTTTGAAAAGAAAAAGAAAGGAAGTAATGTAGTAGTAAATAAACAAGAAAAAAAGGAAGTTACTGTTATTGAAAATAAGGACGATGGAAACGTGCTTCCAAAAACAAAGATTACCTGCCCTAAATGCAGTAATAATGAAGCATACTGGATGATAAGACAGATGAGGGCCAGTGATGAACCAGAAAGCAGGTTTTATACTTGTACAAAATGCGGCCATAAATGGAGAGAAGATTAAAAAAACTACTAAATAAACCTTAAAATAGCAAAATCTTTATATAATTATAAAAATATATAATAAATACAAACTTCCTATTTAATCTAATTTGGGGGAACAAAATAATGGAAAAAAATCTAAAAAAAATATTAGTGTTAGCAACATGTTTTGTATTCTTTTTAACGATCGCGCAAAATGCTATATCTGTAGAAATTAAAAACGAAATAAAAGAAGATAAAATAATTGAAAAAGACTCATATTCTGAAACAATAACTCTTTATAGATACGGTTTAAATGGAGAAATAAAACCAGTAAGAGTAACATTTGAACTAGCAGAAGACGAAGATTTATCTCTGGCCATCCAAGAAAAATGCAGAGAACTATTTGAAAACGATGAAGAATTTCAATCATATATTAAAGAAGACATAAACAATTCTGAGAATAATACTAACATTTCCCTTGGTTTAGGTAAATTTAGAGTTGCCTCAAGAGGTAAAGGATTTCATATACAATCAAAAATGCTGGAAAAAATACTTGTAAGACTTCTATTAAGAAAATTATTATTACCACCTAATTTGATCCGTCTTAGAACAAAATCTATTGCATGTTTTTACAGATCTAATCTTTCAACTACATTTATAAAACCAGTTGTTAGTATCTATGGTAATAATACAAATAACACATTATTTACAGGCCCGCATACTCTTTTAATGACAGGTTTTAAGGGTTACACCGGATGGTTTAAGAGAGTGAAATATACTCCTTTTATTGGCCGTTCTTTATTTGGCGTATGCAGAATGTATAATGTTATTGAGTAGAATATACCGCAGATATTATAAACTCAAAATGTATTAAAAATCAAAAAATATAAATCAATTTAAACTATAAAAAAAATGTTTGGGGAGGAAAAAATATTATGTTTAATGCAAAGGTAAAATCAGAGGTACTAAAAGGAATAATTGATGTTACTTCTCCACTTGTCAATGAAGTAAAATTCAACATAAATGCAAAAGGAATTTCTCTAAGAGCAGTTGATCCTGCGCATGTTGCAATGGTAGACATGGAAATTAAAAAAGATGCTTTTGATGAATACAAAGCAGACGAGATGGAACTAGGAGTTGACATGGATAAATTTGCTGGTATCATGCGTTTGTCTGGCTCTGGCGATACCATAGAGTTAGAGTATGATGAAGACACAAACAGATTAGTTGTAAAAATCGGAAATCTAGTTAGACGCATGGGTTTGATTGATACTGCAGGTATGCCTGATCCGAAAATGCCAAATCTTAATCTTCCCGGTAAAGTAGTAATAAAAGCATCTGAACTAACCCAAGGTGTCAGAGCATCAGAAGCAGTTTCTGATCATCTTGCATTAACTGTTAACAAAGATGATTTCGAACTATTTGCTGAAGGTGACACCGATACTGTAAATCTTAAACTCCCAAAAGATTTACTTGTTGAACTAAAGAGCTCAGAAAAATGCAAAAGTCTTTTTTCGATTGATTACTTTAGCAACATGATTAAGCCAATTTCTAGTGATACACCTGTAACTATTATGCTTGGAAATGACAATCCTATCAAAGTAGATTTTAATATAGCTAATAAAAAAGGACATGTGACCTATCTTCTTGCACCACGTATTGAATCAGAATGAAATTACGAGGTGTAAACTATAATAAAAGAAGGCAGGCGCCGTAGATACATTGGTTTTATTGTAAATAAAGAAAAAAAGTTTTTAATTTCAAAAAGAGATATGATAAATATAATTAGAAGAAAATGCAGTGATCTTTTTGATATTGAATGTAAAAAGAAAGATTTTTATCTTGTTCGTTTCGATGGATTTAAAGGAATTCTTAGATGCAGACATACTGAAAAAGAAAACGCGATTAAACTTTTAAAATCAATAAAAAAGATTGATTCTTGCCCCATTCATATCAAAACCCTTGGAACATCAGGTACAATTAAATCTCTAATCAAAAAACATATGGACCGATATTAAGGACCCATCTTATTTTATTGATTATAGAGTTATATGCAGGTGAATATGCATCCGAATAATTACAAAAGCGATAAGTTATTAAAAGAACCATTCATATAGAATAATGAGTTGAGGATGGGATGCAGAATGGAGATAGTAGAGATATGTCTCCTGAAACTCTAAGGCCATTAGTAATGAGGTCTTTGAGAAGGAGTAGCGTGAGAAAAAAAATCGCTGAATATCTTTTTGACATAAGCCCAAGTGGAAGTTATACTTCAGATATTGCTTATAATGTTAAGACAACACCTACAAATGTTATTGGTGCAATACGTGGAATGAATTCTCGTTATCGTAAAGAGGAATCTTTAATTGGGCTGAATATTGTTGAAAAAATAGAAAGTAGACATAATGTTAAAATTTATATACTAACTGATTACGGGAAAGAAATAGTAAGAAATTTTAGAGAAAGAGGATAAAATATTACTATTTTTCAACCTCAAGTTTTTTATATATCTTTTAATTCCTATTAGTTGGAGGTAATTTTATGAGAAAAATATATACGCTATTTTTAATAATAATTTTTTTGTTAACTGCAACTGTTAATTCAATGGAAATAAAAAATACAAACAAAGAAGACATTGATCCACTTGTTGATTTAGAGATAACTGTTAAAATCTTAAAAATAAGATCACTTGAGCATAACGACCCGCAGCTTTATTTTAGAGAAATAATCGACCCAGATAGCAAGCCTGATTTTTATACTAAAATTATCGTTAATGGAAAAACACATACAAGCGATATAAAATGGAATACTCGTTATATCTACGATACATTTCATACAGTTACAGTAGATGTACCTGATTTTTCTGAAACAGTAGATATTGTCATTCAACTCTGGGATGCAGCAGATGGAATTGAAACTAAAGATAGATTATGTGATATAAGTAAAGATTCTGGTAAAAACTCTGATTCTTATGATGCTGAAATAACTTATAACTTGAAAACAGGACGCTGGACTCGTGATGATTATGTTGGTGATTCTTCAGGATATGGCAGACTCAATGGTTGCGATGACGGAACAATATATGAAAAGGATAGAGACTGTGAACTATGGTTTGATATAACTTTCAATGATTATGATAATGATGGAATTCCATATTATATGGAAACTGAAGAATATGGAACAGATCCAACTGTAAATGATTATGATACAGATTTTGATAATGATTTAGTCCCAACTTGGTGGGAACATAGATATGGATATAATCCAAAGGAATATGAAGATCATAAAACACTTGATCCTGAACAGGATGGTATAACTAATCTTAATGAATATAGAATGTTCTATATGAATCCAGATCCTTTTGTTCGTGATTTGTTTTTAGAGCTTGACCAAATGGGGGAAGGACCAAACGGCGAACTTAGTATATTTCCAGAAAAAGCTAAAGAAATGCTCTATACAGCACACAACCGTCAAAATGTAATTTATCATCTTGATGATGGCTCATATGATGGATACTCTGGTTCTGAATTTGTTCCTTTTGATGAAATAACTGAGTTTGAAGAATTAGTAAATATTCGTAATAATTATTTTTATGATACCCGTCCAGTTGATTGGTGGTGTGAAGTATTTCATTATGGAGTGCTTATCTGGGAAAGCAGCTGGGTTACTGGTAATGCATTTGGAAAAAATGCTTTTCAAATATCAGCTAATCTCTGTGATATAATGGCAGCCGATAACGGGTTTGATAGAGATGTTGTCTATGCAAGTTGCTATATGCATGAAACAGGCCATAACCTTAATTTTAGACCAATTCCAGGACATGGAAAAACAGGTTGGCTTCTTAGGATTTTTTTACCCCTCTATAAGAGCTGTATGAGCTATGGCATGATATATAGAATGGTTGATTACTCGGATGGATCAAGGCCTTTTATCAATCGATTCATTGGCGATTATGATGACTGGGAACGAATGGATTTAACATATTTTAGAGACGAAAGAAGTATACCTGATTAAATCGGTTTTGGACCGTATCTTTTTAGCTGCTCTAAAATTACAGAAGCAGTTCTTTTTTCTTCTTTATCCATAGGTTTTACATCAAGAGCGATTTCTATACAATGATATAATAAATCTATCTCATGCTGAGATAATTCAAGGCTAACTTTTACCATATTTTTTCCCAAATATCACTTTTTTATAACATCTATTGTTTTATAAAACTCTCCTTAACAATAGTTAAACAAAAATCTTAAAAAATAGGATATTAAAATAAGCCGCTGGTGGGAATTGAACCCACGACCTATTCCTTACCAAGGAATCGCTATACCTCTAAGCCACAGCGGCATAATACCATATTATCTTCAGGGAATATGAAAAGGTTTATTTTAGTTTTTGCAAAATTAAACCTATTATTTTATAAATCTTTGATTGATCTCTTCAATTTTATCACGGTATTCATCTAAAGTTAATTTTCCTGCTTCATATTGTTTTCTTAATCTATTAATCTCATTGTTATGCATAACTAACTCTTTTTTCTTAATAGCTCTAGGAAAAATTATAACTATTGGAAATATTGCAGCAATAATTATCACAATTATTATTCCAGCTAAAACTAACAGATCCATTCTAAAGATAAATAATAAATATTTCCTTTAATAACATTGGTTTTCCAAAATTTGGTTGAAAGGATAAATATATTTAACATAACTATATTTTGACTTTCTGGAGAACGTATTATGAATCCAATTGATTTACCAGACGTACAGTCGAGTCCCTCTGAATCAGATTTTAAACTAACTAGAGTTGGAGTTACGGGTGTAAAAAAACTTGTTTACATTAAAAGACCAAATGCAAAAGAGGCTATGCCCCTTGTTGTAAAAATGGATCTTTTTGTTGATCTTCCCGCTACTCAGAAGGGAAGTCATATGAGTAGGAACCTTGAGATTTTCTCTGAAACAATTGATAAAAATCTTCAAACACGAGTTTCAGATCTGGAATCTTTTTGTGCTCAAATTGCAAAACTTTTACTTAAAAAACATGAATATGCTACTTTTTCTGAGGTTAAAGCTGAAGCAGATTATTTTTTAGAAAGAACTTATCCCGATGGAAAAAAAGGACTTGAACCTTTTAAACTTGTATCTGAAGCTCGTGCAAAAGATAAAGGTGAAACTAAAAAATTGATCGGTGTCAAAGCAATTGGTATGACCGCTTGCCCATGTGCCAGAGAAGTCATTAATAAAATTGGAAAATACAATAAAAAGGACATACCACCTACACATAATCAGCGTAATATTACTACTCTCATGATAGAGGTACCCGGTGAAAATAAGTCAGTTGATGCTAATGACTTAATTGAGATAGCTGAAAAATCATTTAGTAGCCCTACATATAGTATTTTAAAGAGAAGAGAGGAAGGCCAATTAGTATATGATGCACATAAAAATCCTAAGTTTGTTGAAGATGTCGTTAGAGACATTCTCAGCCTGATTTTAGAAAAATACAAAAATCTACCGGATGATGTTATAGTAATTGTTAGAAGTGAAAGCGAGGAATCAATCCATAAACATAATGCTTTTGCTGAAAGAGTTACGACTCTTGGGGAACTAAGAAAGTAGAAAGATATTCAATAACTTTTAAATTATATTTATTGATTACAAAAACCCATGTCAAAATATAAAATCGCTTGGCTTCCGGGAGATGGTGTCGGAAACGATGTTATGGATTGTGCAAAGATAATTCTTGACACAATCGGACTTGATGCTGAATATATACCTGGTGATGTAGGATGGGAATTTTGGAAAACCGAAGGTGATCCACTACCACAAAGAACTATCGATCTACTAGGCAAATGTGATTGCTGCCTTTTTGGTGCAATTACTTCTAAACCAAATCAGGAGGCTCAAAAAGAACTTAAGCCAGAACTAAGAGATAAAGGATACGTTTATTCTAGCCCAATAGTACGGCTCAGACAGCATTTTAACTTACATACAAACATGAGACCGTGTAAGGCTTTCAAAGGAAACCCACTAAATTATCGTGATGATATTGATATAGTAGTTTTTAGGGAAAACACTCAGGGTCTTTATGTTGGAGTTGAATTTAGCCCTGTTCCTAAAAATATTTTGGAAGCATTAAAAACCCATCCTAAGATGGAAAAATTCAAAGATATACCACTTGCTGATATGGCAATATCAACTAGAATTTTTACCCGTGATGGCTGCAGAAGCATTATTAATCAAGGTTTTGAATATGCAAAAAAACACAATCGTAAAAGTGTAACTATTGTTGAAAAACCAAATGTTATCCGTGAAACAAGTGGAATGATGGTTGAAGAGGCAAGAAAAATTGCTAAAAAGTATCCTGATATAGAACAATGGGAAACAAACATTGATGCTATGTGTATGTGGCTTGTAAAAAACCCTCAAGACTATGATGTACTTGTATCTAGTAACATGTTTGGCGATATTGTTTCAGATTTATGCGCGCAATTAGTAGGTGGACTTGGTTTTGCAGCTAGTGGAAACATTGGTGATGATTTTGCTATATTTGAACCAACCCATGGGAGTGCTCCAAAATATGCAGGACAATACAAAGTAAATCCTACAGCCATGCTTCTTTCAGTTAAAATGATGCTTGATTGGCTTGGTGAAACTGATTCAGCAGAAAAACTACAAAAAGCAATATCTGAAGTAATCAAAGAAGGTAAAGTTAAAACCTATGATATGGGTGGAAATAATACTTCTCTTGAAGTTACAAAAGAAGTTGCTAAAAAAATTAAAGAGCAATAAAAAAATCTTTTTTTCTATTTTTTCTAATAAAAAAAATTTTATAGCGGTATATGATACCAGAACCTCGATTCTTTGAGAGTTGATAATTTATGACAGAAAGAAAGAAAGTAATTATAATGGGCGCAGCAGGCAGAGATTTTCATAATTTTAATACATATTTTAGAGAAAACAAAGACTATGAAGTAGTAGCTTTTACAGCAACTCAGATTCCAGATATCCATGGACGTAAATATCCAAAGGAATTATCAGGCAGTCTTTATCCAAACGGCATTCCAATATATGAAGAAGAAAAAATTAGTGATCTAATCAAAGAAAATGATATCGAGCTTGTCGCTTTTTCATATAGTGATCTAGCATATGATTATGTAATGAGTAAATCAGCAGAAGTTAATGCAGCTGGTGCTGATTTTATGCTACTTGGACCAAACAGCACTCAAATTAAATCAAGTAAACCTGTTATTGCAGTTTGTGCTGTAAGAACGGGCTGCGGGAAATCTCAAGTTTCTCGTAAGATTTTTGAAATACTTAAAAACAAAGGTTTAAAAGTAGCATCTATCAGGCATCCCATGCCGTATGATAAGGATTTAAACATGCAATCTGTTCAGCGTTTTGCTAGTTACGAAGATCTAGATAAATACAACTGTACAATTGAAGAGCGTGAAGAATACGAGCCGTATATTGATATGGGTGGTGTTATCTATGCTGGTGTTGATTACGGTAAAATCTTAAAAGAAGCTGAAAAAGAAGCAGATATAATTATCTGGGATGGTGGAAACAATGATTTTTCATTTTATAAACCAGATCTTTTAATTACTCTTGCTGATCCACATAGGCCAGGTCATGAGCTATCATTTTACCCTGGTGAAGTAAACACTCGTGCAGCTGATATTATAATTATCAACAAAGTAAATACAGCAGAAAAAGAAAATATTGAAATTGTAAAAAAGAACGTTTTAAAAGTAAATCCAAATGCAAAGATAATTGAAGGTATTTCGTCTGTTTCTTCTGATGATGATAGTAAGATATCTGGTAAAAGAGTTCTAGTTATTGAAGATGGCCCAACTGTTACTCACGGCAGTATGAAATATGGTGCTGGGACTGTTGCAGCAAAAGATGCGGGTGTTTCAGAGATTATTGATCCAAGAAATTTTGCAGTAGGTTCCATTGTTGATACTTTCAATAAATATACTCATCTAACAAATGTTCTACCTGCTATGGGATATGGTAAAAAACAGATGAGTGAACTAGAAGAAACCATCAATAAATCTGATGCAGATATCGTTGTTTCTGGTACACCTATTGATATAACAAGAGTTATAAAACCTGATAAAGAAATTGTTAGAGTGAAATATGGTGTTGGAGATAAAACAGCTAAGGAACTTGAATCAATTGTTGATGAGTTCACAGATAAACATCTCTAAATTTTTTTAATTTTATTTTTTTCTTTTTTTACACTTTTTTTCAAAAAGGTTTATATAACAAAATATATATAAATAATAAATAAAAATAGGCGTTGGTTATGAAAAAAAGAATAATTGCAATTTTAATATGTATTTTACTAGCTAGTTTTTCTGCTGTTTCTGCAGTAAATGTAAGTGAAATGTCAATCAAAAATAAACAAATAGAAACAAAAGATTTTTCAGCAGACCCTGAAAATGCACCAGAATGGGCAATAGGAAATTTCACAGGAACTTGGGGAGTAAATTTCTGGGGAAATGACTGGTGGCCAGTAGGATACGTTCACGGTTACTATGGAAAAGGATTCAAACACAATTACAAATTCGGAAGATTTCTAATAGAATACAAAGAACAAGGAGAAGAAAATGGTACTGAATTTGAAGGACTCTTTATAGGACCCTACCTACTTGGAAGAGCAACAAACCAAGAAACAGAAAATCAATCAGCATTTGTTGGCCTTGGCGGTTACAACGAGACAACATTTCGATGGAGAATAATGGGAATGAAAGGACCAACTCTTTTTATGAAAGGAACTTTCAACGAATTTGAATAAAAAAAATTTATTTTATTTTTTTTCCTTCTAATGCAAACTGAGCAAGAAGGGATTCAAGTTGAATATGAGAATTACTACCTTCTGTTAGTCTAAAATCAGTTTCACCAGTTTTTTCAATTAGTCTTATCTTACCTTCATCTGGAATAGGTAGATCATAAATACTTCTATGGATCTGTTTTATCACATCTTCGCCAGAAAGCCCATACTGAATCAATAGATCATACAAAATATTTCTAGCACTCATAAAATTTCCTTCAAGAGCCGTAGTTATAAGTTTTTTTACATCCTCTGGTTTAGCTGTAGAGGTTGTCTCATATAGTAATTCAGCTGTAATCTTTTTACCAACGCTTGCACCGACCTGTAAAATATTTATTGCTTTTCTCAAGTCACCTCTTGATATAAAGATAACAGTTTCAAGTCCATCTGGTGTAATTTCAAGTTTTTCTTTTGTAGCAATCTTTCTTATGTATTTTTTTATATCATCAGGTTTAATAGGGCTGAATCTAAAGACAGTACACCTTGATTGAATTGGTTCAATTACTTTCGAAGAATAATTAACAGATAGAACAAAACGACATATATGGGTATATTTTTCAATGGTCCTTCTAAGAGCTGATTGTGCATCATTAGTAAGTGAATCAGCTTCATCTAAAAATATTATTTTAAAATCCGCGTTTCCTATAGGTGAAGTTCTTGCAAAGTCCTTGATTTTACCACGGATTATATTTATTCCTCTTTCATCACTAGCATTGAGTTCGTTAAAATTTTGCTTCCATGTTTCACCAAATAATTCTCGGGAAAGAGCTAATGCAGAAGTAGTTTTTCCAGTCCCAGCAGGACCTGCAAACATTAGATGAGGTACATTTCTTGTTTTAACATAGGCTTTTAATCTTTCAACTATTTGATCCTGACCTACTACATCATTAAGCATCTTTGGCCTATACTTTTCTATCCAAATTTCCTCCATAACAAACCAACCTCTGTAAAGAGCTTTTATAATTTAATCTTTTGTAATAAGTATTTTTTCAACAAACTCAGGAATTTTTTTAACGTTTTTACTAAGGCTATGATCATCTTTTAAAAATTGTATTTCTGCCTCTTGAGCATGTGCAAAATTAATAACCCAACTATTTGGAACGACTTTATCCTTTGTTCCACAAAAGATATTTATTTTTGCAGTAATTTTTTTAGTAAAAAATCTTGGCTCTTTCATATCTTTAAGTATTCTCTGCGGCATATCTTTTATTTTTTTGATATCATAATCTTTTGGAATAATTGCAGGGTTAAATAATATAATATTTTTAATTTTTGGATTTTTAAGTGCAATTTTTGCTGATAAAAAACCACCTAAAGACGAACCAATTAAAATAGGATTCTCATCCTTTTTAATTTCATCTTTAATTTTTTTTATACATCTAGATATAACCAAATCCTCAGGCTCGCAATCTCTATACCTTATTGGTTTAACACTTAGTTCTTCTTTTAAAAGAGTTCCTTTTGTACTCTCTGGACTCGATAGATATCCATGTATATAATATAGTATATTAACAACTCCCGTTTTTAGCTGATGGCTAAAAAGGAACTATATTTAAAATTAACTGCAAAGATTAATCACCATTGAAAAAAGAAGAAATATTTGATTTTATTTGTATAGAATATTTCTTAAAAACCACGAAATACATGGATGATTTTCTAAGAAAGTTTCTAGTAATATTTGTAAATTATTTGTTTTACTTTTAGGAGTGCTAACGCTTAAAATTCCCCAATCACTTTCTATGTCATATTCATTTTTAGCTTTGACTTTTATCTCAAAAGAATCCTCTGACTCATATGTATGGTTTACCTCTATTTCCTCACCACTATCGTATGGCCCAAACCAATTTTCATAACTTCCATCACCCCATTCTATGTAATAGAAGATTTCTTTTCCAGGATTTACTGACATTATTGTATAAATTAATTCTTCACCTGGTTCTGCATCTTTAGGCCCATAAATTGTAGGTGTTTTTGGTGGATCAACCTGCAATATAAAAATTTCTTTTTCACTACTTATTTGGTTACCTGCATTATCAATTGCTGTAGCATACAATATAAACTGTCCTTGTCTATCATCTATAGCAAATGGGCCATTATATTCTATCCATTTACTTCCCATATATCTATACATGAATTTGTTAATCCCTGAACCTTCATCGCTACCTGATATTGTAACTGTAACTTCGTTAATATAATAGTCTTCTTCCATGTTTCCATCCAGAAAAATATCTACTGTAGGTTCTGTTTTGTCGATAATAAAAGTATCTATTACTGGAGTTTCTTGGTTTCCATAATAATCAACTGAATATGCTTCAATGGTATGCTCTCCTTCTTCTGAAACAGGTATATATTCCTGTTCAGCTGATACATATCGTATCCATTCTCCACCGTCTATTCTATAAAATGTGTCAATTACCCTTGTCCAATCTGTTGCTGAAAAAGATATTCTCTGAGTTGAACTATAGTACTCCTGGTTAAGACTGCCAAAACCATGATGGATCTCTGTTTCTGGAGGTACATTTTGATCTATTTTAACTTTACAAACTGCAGTTTCAGTTTCTCCTTGGTCGTCAGTAACTGTAAGTTTTACATTATAAATCCTATCTGGTTCAGGAAATGTATGGTAGAGATGACATCCTTCCCCTGTTGTTCCATCATCAAAATCCCAATAATAATCTATAATTGTTCCTCCGTCTCTATCGTATGAATATCTGGCATCAAAATGTATTTCTAAATCATTATCCCCAGGTTCCTCCGGATATTCATGTGGTACACATACTGCTTTTGGAGGCCAGAGTTCTTTTACATTTACATCTTTAGTTTTGGTACTTGATAGACCCCATTCACTCCATACTGTAAGGCTGACTTCATATTCACCAACCTCATCATATGTCCAGGTTGGTTTTTTGGCATTGGAATCAATTTCACCGTCACCATCTAAATCCCATTCTCTTAAAGCTACATCTCCATCTGATTTATCTCTAAACTCTATCTCTTCACATGGATGCGGGCAATCTGATTCATAATCAAAATCTGAAAAAACAGCCATATCAACATCAACAGGCCCCGGCCCTCTTCGATCCTCAGGCCAGTCTTCTGCAATTACCCAGTTACATTCAGAGCTTGCTACTTGATTACATCCATATGCAATATTACAATATCCGCCATATCCTTGTGAAGTCCCATGACTATTTTTCAATATCCAATATCCACCATTCATTATTTCAGGATCATCAACCCATCCGCAGAGTGCAATTAGATGGTTTGTATAATCTGAGCTGTCCTGTTGGTATACATCATTTGGGCCGTGATTATTTTCAACAAAATTTTGAATGCCGGAATCCCAAGCAATAGTCACAGCAAGTGGTCCTTTATCATATATCCAGCTTTTTATAGTATTCCAGTCACCTGGGTCTTTTTCAGAAAAAGAACTAGTCCAGCCCCATTCTTTAATCTGCCATAATTTGTCATCTGGTTGAGGGGGATCACTATGAGAATCCCAGTCACTACATTTACTACTGCACGGGATTGAATCATCTGCTTGATAAGGCATACATGATTCAATTGGTACACCATTTATTCCATTGCCCTGCTGACCTGGGGATGTGCTTTCAATATTTTCAAACATAGTTGATCCCCAGCCACCACCACAGCCATTACATCCGGAGTTTATACATGATAGACCGTATTGTTCTGATAAAACAATATCTGTATCAGGATAACCTGATGCAATATTTATTGCTGCTTCAAATGCAGCCCATGCACCAAATATATAGCAGCTACCACAATACATAGGTGATGCTTGGTCTTTAACGGGTGTCATCCAGTTACCGCCATAGCTAGCCCAGTTAAACTGATTGGGGAGAGTATCAAAACTCCCTGTTGGTTTTGGATCAGAATCCATTATTCTTAAAGCATCTTCTGTATGGGGAGGTATATCTGTCATAACTGCATATTTTTCATTTATTTTATTACAATTCCTGCAGTTTTCAGGATTATAATTATTTGTTTTATCCCCTACAACAAAAACAGTGCTTACTAACATCAACAGCATTAAAAATATAGCTATTATTTTCTTCATATCTATCTTCCCCCATATTAGTTACCTACCTCATGAAAAATAGATAACCTATATTCCAATACAGATGCTACTTTAAAAAAATATCGGATGAATTATTCTTAAAGAAACAAAAATTTAAACTATTTTTTCTTAAATGTTTCAATATATACCTTTCTATTTCTTGGCCCATCTCCTTCAAAAAAGAATATATGCTGCCATGTTCCAAGAACAAGTCTGCCTTTATTTACAATAACTGTTTCAGAAGGACCTATCAGGCTTGCCTTTATGTGAGCATCACTGTTTCCCTCCATATGTTTGTAATCTCCACCTTCGGGCACAATTTTTTCCATGTGTTTAATTAAATCTCTCTGCACATCAGGATCAGCCCCTTCATTTATTGTAACTGCTGCTGTGGTATGAGGAACATATACTATTATAGATCCATTATCAAGGTTTTCTTCTTCAACTATTTTTTCAATATCACTAGTGATATCTATCATTTCATTTCTTTTATTTGTTTTAACTTTTATCTCCTTCATAATCAATCATCTTAGTACTATTTTGTATTATAGAATTTATTGTGGATAAATTTTTTGTATATAATTATGTTTCCCGTTTTTATCGGAAAGTTTCCTATGAAGAAAAAAATAAAACCCGCTGCAATCCTTTTTGATATGGATGGAGTTTTAGTTGACAGCCTTGATTCGTGGTGGAAATCTTTAAATCATTCTTTAAAAAAATACAATCAGAAAGAAATATCTAGAGATAAATTCATTGAAAAATATTGGGGTCATGATCTATATTGGAACTTGGAAAAAAATAAGCTTGATTTAAAAGTAGGTAAGTTTTGTAACGTTATATATAAAAATTACACAGATA
Source organism: uncultured Thermoplasmatales archaeon (assembly GCA_964518165.1). Lineage (GTDB taxonomy): Archaea > Thermoplasmatota > E2 > DHVEG-1 > DHVEG-1 > CAYZTD01. The sequence continues at coordinate 1,873 of CAZFFN010000057.1, read as the reverse complement.
AAGTGAAAATCTATAAAACAACAAAAGAAACATTAGAAAAATTATCACCATATAAAAAGTGTGTTATTACTAACACTCCAAGAGATTGTACAAATAGAATTTTAGAGAATTTAGATATTAGAAAATATTTTGATTTTATTTTAACTAGTGATGATGTATCAATTGCAAAACCTGATCCTGAGATTGTTTTAAAAGCATGTGACAGATTTAACCTTGATCCATCAGAAGTAGTTTTAGTTGGTGACACTGAAAGCGATATAAGAGCAGGAAATAAGGCAGGATGCAAGGTAATTGGAGTAAATATACAAGCAGACTATAAAATAAATAATCTTAGAGAAATTTTTAAAATAATAGTAATTTAATTTTCTATATAATTTACCATGATATATCCTTTTTTGATTGCGTATTTGGCATCAATTGTATATTTTATTCTCTTGTGTTCAAATGCTTTCACTTACATTTTTTATATTTCTAATGTTATAGGAAATAACTAAAAGATGTCTATTATAAAAATTTATAGGTAAATATATTTATACCTTATAAAATAATATAATAAAAAAAGAGGACACTAATGAATAAGAACTTATCACAGTCAATAACATTTTTCATATTAGCTATTTTAATTGTTATAACTTTTTCTGGTTGTATTGAAAAAAATCAAAAGAATGATGTGAAAAAAGTATTAACACCTGATATTAATTTAGATCAGCCCTCAATCTTACCTGATTGGAATGATGGAAAATACCATGATTATTATGGTACAATTGAATTGATGAATGATTTTAATGATAAATATCCTAATTTAGTAAAGGTTTTTTCTATCGGAAAAAGTGTTCTTGATTTAGATATTTGGTGTATTAGGTTAACCAATGAGAAAAATAATGATAGAAAACTATCCTGTTTAATAGATGGTTGTATACATGGTAATGAGTGGGAAGCGGGTGAGGCAGGTCTATATCTTGCTGAGTATCTTCTCATTAACTTTGATAATAATGCAACAATTACCAATGTTCTAAATTCGTCTGAAATTTATATTGTTCCATTGTTAAACCCTGATGGTAGACAAGCAGATACAAGATGGAATGATAACGGTGTTGATTTAAACAGGAATTTCGATGTTCATTTTGGTAGATTAAGAAGTGGAAATTACCCACTTGGAAAATTATTTGGTTTTATTAAAATACCTTACATAAGGCATCCTTTAAGAAAAAACAGCGTTTTAGGTGAGTACTCAACTAATTGTGGGAGATATGCTTTTTCAGAGCCAGAAACACAAGCTCTTAAAGGTCTGGTTAAATCATTGGATAACTTTGCATTTTATGTAAATTGTCATACAGCTCAACATGGAGTTATTCCGATTGTTAACGTAGATTATAAACCTGAGTATATCGCCTCTCAGAAAGAAAAGAAAGTATATAATTTTGCAGAAGATTGGATTGGTGAAAACACTGAATATTCATCATGTCATGTTGATGATGTTTCTTTTTCTGGTGCCGGTTTTGCTCATCATTGGATATTTAAAGAATTCAGGATACCCTCTTATTGTTTTGAAATATTATCGCAAGAGTACGATCCATATTTTTGGCCCGGAAAACATGATCATCTTGTACATTGGATGAAAACCACAGTTCCTGTATTTATGTATCTTCTTGAAAATATTGAAAATCTTTACAATTGGAAGATACCATATATTGAACCATCTTTACCAGAGGGTATACCACCACAGCCTTTAAAGTAAATTTTTTAAGTTTTCTCTTCCAAAATGAGTAAATCATTTAGCCTGTTGAAAAATTATAGTTCTGAATGAATTCAAGTAATTGATTCCAAACGTTGGAATCAATTTCTGCTATATTTCTCTGAAATATTGATAAAA
>CAZFFN010000056.1:0-2801 GCA_964518165.1 uncultured Thermoplasmatales archaeon | reverse complement strand
ATCATTGAGATTCCTGCAGAAGGGTAACTTCCAGTTCCAATACCAAGAAGAATCAATGCTAATAGAAAAGTAATGTAATGATTTGAAATTCCTACAAGAAAATAGGATAATGTAAATAAGCCCATTGCAAAAATTATACTAATTTTTCTGCCCTTTATATCTGAAAAAATACCTGATGGAAACTGCATCATTGCATAAAATAGCCACATTGCTGTAAGAGCAATTCCTGCTTCTGTCCAACTAAAATTTAATTCGTTAGAGATTTCTGGTAATAAATTTGATATACTGTATCTTCCCGAAAGAATCAAAAACCATGCTAGTGAAATGCAGCAAAGGGCTAATTGATGTTTTTTCATTTTAATCATAAATTTATGGGGCCCAAAACTAACTTCTCCTATAAATAGTTTTAAATGATACGTATGTGTTTTTTATTAAAATGAGTTTAAAGAGAAGTATTTTGCCTAATTATTATGATATTTTAAAAGAAAAAAGAATTCCTAAATTTATTCAAAGTAAATTTATAGAAGTTGATTTCAGTAAAAAAGAAAATTTAGAAGATTTATGGAAAATTCATGACAAAACTTTGGAAAAAATGATATTAAGTGAAATTGAACCTGAAAAATCTCTTTTAGATCTAAAAATTGAAATTGCAAATAGAATTTTTAAAAATTGTCATTTTTGTGAAAGACGTTGTGGTGTTGATAGAAATAAAGAAACTGGAGTATGTGGTGTAAAAAATGCATCTATTGCATCGGAATTTTTACATATGGGTGAAGAAGATGTTTTAGTTCCATCTCATACCATATTTTTTTCAGGTTGCACTTTTAAATGTGTTTTTTGTCAGAATTGGGATATTAGCCAGAGAATAAATGGTTTGTATATAGATCCAGAAAAAATGACTACGATTATTGAAAATAGGGAAACTCAAGGTTCTAAAAATGTAAATTGGGTCGGTGGAGAACCAACACCAAATATTTTGTATATCTTAAATGTTTTAAAATATTTAGATGTTAATATTCCTCAAATATGGAATTCAAATATGTATTGCTCTGTTGAATCTATGAAACTTTTAGATGGAATAATTGATTTGTATCTAACTGATTTTAAGTATGGAAATAAAAGTTGTGCAAAAAGACTTTCAAAAGTTGATAATTATTTTGAAATAGTTAAAAAAAATCATAAACTTGCATATAAAAATGGAGATATGATTATAAGACACTTAGTTATGCCAAACCATATTGAATGTTGTTCAAAACCAATTATTGATTGGATATCTAATAATTTAACCGATGTTTTGGTGAATGTAATGGGGCAGTATATGCCCGTGTATAATGCGAATAAATATGATGATATTTCAAGGTTTGTTTCTATTTCAGAATTAAATGAAGTGAAAAATTATGCTAAAGAGAAAGGTATTTTTCTCATATAATTATACCTAATATTTTTCTTCCAGGTGTTCAAATCCCTTCCCCTGAATAAATTTTAAAAATAATAAAAATTAAGATGTTTTTTTGTAAATATTTTCTCCAATAGTCAGAACAGTATTATTTTCGGATAAACTATAACTGTATATTGAGGATATGCCACCTCCTAAAATTATTATTTTCATTCCACAAGACGTATTTACCACTTTCCAAGAATGAAAAAGACCAGTAGGACCAGGCCAATAATAATTATCCTCACCGAAATAATGCGCCCCGTAAATTTCATTTCCAACTATTGTTCCATTAACAGTTAAGTTCCACATTCCAATTAATCGGCTTTTTTCTTCTTCAGGGTTTATATTGATATTTCCCGTTGTTAAACAGTCTATTTGTGAAAAAAGATAGTCTCTACTATTTTCATATCTAACTAACAATTCATTATAAGATAATTTTTTAATTTCTAATCGTTCTTCATAATCCTGCCTAATATTTTTTATTTCTTCGTTTTTAATATCATTTACATATACATAAGTTCCTGATGCTATTACTACTATACTTATAATCCATATAACAGTAATTATTTTTCTCATTCTATTCTCCTCAACGCTAAAATAGATTAATTGCTCATAAATCTACTCTTTTCATGGTCAACAGAAGAAACAACTGTTTTTTTGCCATTAAACTGGCGTTCAAATCCCTTCCCCTGCATTAATTTATTTTTATTGATGAATAAAATTACATTTATTCAAGAGGATGTTTATCAGAAGGTGTAGTTTCTTCTATTTTTATCTTACCATTTTCATCTGCATAGATTAGGAATTTAACTCTTTCTCCATCATAAGAGGGCATCCATGAATAGTTTTCACTCTCTGTAAATGATGAATAATGAATGGTTACATTAATTTCCAGACCTCCAGAAGACCAAATATTGCGAATTTCACTGCCAGTAAGATTTTCACCAGGCTCTAATACTTGACTATTAGAATTTCCATAACTATTGCATGTTTTAGTTTCAATATCCATTGTAATTTTTTGAGTCCAATTATTTTGATAAACATATTCAATATACGCTTGGATTTTGGTTCCACAGTCTTGAATCTCTTTAGTTTTTTCTTGACATCCACTAAAAACAATAGTTAGAAATAAAACAGCAGTTAACGCAATCAATAATTTTCCTTTCATCCGGTTCTCCTCAACTCCAAAATAGTCTAACTGCTCATAAATATATTCTTTTTTATGTCAACAGGAGAAAGCATCATTTTTTTATGACTAAATTGGTGATTGGCAGTAGGACTCTTTTTTTCTATAATATATACTCTAAAAAAAACTATAGTGCTTATTGCCAATATAAGCACTATAAAAAAAGATTTAGAGGAG
>CAZFFN010000055.1:0-15984 GCA_964518165.1 uncultured Thermoplasmatales archaeon | reverse complement strand
GTTACTTGATCAAGACTTTTTACTGTATCATAAAAATCAGGTAGCCTAAGCTCTCCTTCTTTTACTTTAACTTTATTTTTTGGAGTTTTTTTATCAGGGTTATCAGTTGAAGGATTATTAATATATGCGACATCAAATACCTCTTTTTTGTTTGATAGATTAGCAAGACCGGGTATCCCGCCATGAACCGAGCATGCTCCAAAAGAAATAAGCATCTTTGATTTTTTACGTAAGAGATGTGCCATTTCTTCTTGTTCTTCAGTTCTTACCGCTCCATTAAAAAAACAGACATCAATAAAGTTATCTTCCATATCTTCTACATCAACATATTTTGTATCAATTGCAACAGGCCAAAAAAGAATATCAGCAATTTCAACGATATCAAGGATTTTTTCATTTATATCAAGTACAGCTATTTCACAGCCGCCACAACTAGCAGCCCAATAAAAAGCAAGTTTTAGTTTCTCTTTTTTACATGATGTCTTTTTTGACACAAAAAAGCCTCCGTAGTCTATAGAAGAAAATAAAATTTCTCTTATAAGACCTTCCCTTTTTTGTAATAATAAGAGTTATATTATGTTTGTGTTAGAAACATTCATAATTCAACGATAAACGAGAAAAATCAGGGTAATTTTATATAGGATTTATTAATAAGAAACTTGCAAAAAAAGGGGTTTTAAACAGATAGTAAAAAGCTTAAATTATAGTTGTGTGATGAAATATGGGAATTGTAGATTTAACTTCAATGGGCAAGCCTCAGGTCGAACAGAAAAATGAAATAAATAAGAGGCTTAAAAAATTACAAGAGGAACTTTCAGATTATTGCTATCAATGTGCAAAATGCACATCAGGTTGTGAAGCACATAAACTCTTGGAATTAGAACCACATAAGATGGTTGCTCTACTTAAACGAGGTTTGATAGACGAGATGGTAAATAGCGATATAATTTGGACTTGTATGAGCTGCTTTAAATGTCGTGAAAGATGCCCACAAAAGGTAGCACCTGTTGATGTACTGTTTGCTTTAAAAAATATGGCTGTTGCCTCTGGTAAACAGGTTCCAGGGAAATATACAGCCTGGCTTCAATCTGTTCTAGGAACAGGTCTACTGCAAGAAACTAAAACAATTAGCACCAAAGATAACAAAACATTGAACCGATCTGATCTAAATCTTCCAGATATCTCAAAACCAAGCGATCCAGCAAAATTCCAAGCTATGATCTCAAAGATAGCTGTTGAAAAGGTGTAGTTTTTTTGGAGGTTTAAAAATTATGAAATACGCTTTATACCCTGGTTGTGTGATGCCAACTGAAGAGTATGCCTATGAGATGAGCATACGTGAAGTTTTACCAAAATTTGATATTGAACTAGTTGATCTTGAAGGTTTTTCCTGCTGTGGCGAACCAATTAAAAGTGTAAATCAGATGATGACATTGACATTATCAGCTAGAAACATAGCTATAGCGGAAAAAAACAATCTTGATATTTTTGCGCCGTGTCCTATGTGCCATATGGCTTTAACTGATGCAAAAAATATTCTTGATAAAGATCCAGATATGAAAGAAAGAATAAACAAACATCTATCTGAAGAAGGACTCAAGTATAAAGGAACTATAGAAATACTAAGCATACTTGATATATTACATGATAAAATTGGTCTTGAAAAAATAAAAAAGAAGGTTAAAAAAAGTCTTAATGATCTAAAAATTGCAACTCACTACGGCTGTCATCTTATTAGGCCTAGTGAGATTGGAAGACCTGATGATCCTGAAAACCCTCAGAAAATAGAAGATATAATTAAAGTTCTAGGTGCAAAAACAGAAAACTATCCTGAAAAACTTGACTGCTGTGGCGGCCTTTTGAATGCTAACCATCCGGAAACTGCTTTAACAAAAACAGGTGAAAAACTAAAAAGTGTACAGAACTTAAATTTTGATTTATTTGTTGATACCTGCCCCTGGTGTCACAGGCAATATGACGCTAAGCAAAAAAAAGCAGGTGAAACAGTAGCAGCAGATTTAGATATGCCTGTTGTTTATTTAACTCAGCTCATTGGTCTTTCTATGGGTATTTCAAATGAAAAACTTGGACTTAACCTTAATCAGAGTCCTGTTGAAAAAATCAAAGTCGGAGGTAAATAGATATGACCAACAAAATCGGTGTTTTTGTCTGTCACTGTGGAATAAATATTGCCTCCACTGTAAATGTCAAAAAACTAGTTAAATTTTCAGAAAAGTTAGATGATGTAGTTGTAAGTAAAGAATACAAATATATGTGTTCTGACGTGGGAGCAAATCTTATTAAAGACTCTATTAAAAAACATAAACTCGATTCTGTTGTAATTGCTTGCTGTAGCCCTCGCATGCATGAACATACCTTTAGAGAAGTTGTTGAAGAAGGTGGTGTTAATGCTTTTAATCTTGAGATTGCAAATATCAGAGAGCAGTGCAGCTGGGTCCATGATGATAAAGAAAAAGCAACGGAAAAAGCAAAAGCACTCGTTAGAGGAGCTGTTGCTAAAGCACGTTATCTTGAGCCACTTGAACCATCCTTGATAGATGTTGTTCCAAAAGCTCTTGTTATAGGTGGTGGGATTGCTGGCATTCAATCTGCTCTTGATATTGCTGATAAGGGACACAAGGTGTACCTTGTTGAAAAATCTCCAACAATAGGCGGGCGTATGGCTCAACTTGATAAAACCTTTCCAACACTTGATTGCTCTGGATGTATTCTTACACCAAAGATGATGGAAGTATCAAACCATCCAAATATTGAACTTTTAACCTATTCAGAAGTTGAAAAAGTAGATGGAAGTATTGGGAATTTCAAGGTAACAGTAAATAAAAAGGCAAGATTTGTAGATCTTGATAAGTGTACAGGCTGTGGTGATTGTGTTGATGCCTGTAGATTAAAGGGGCACGTTACTAGTGAATTTGATGAAGGATTAGGAAAACGCAGTGCTATTTATATTCCATTCCCACAAGCAATTCCATTGAAATGTACAATTGATAAAGACAGCTGTCTTATGCTTACCAAAGGAAAATGTGGTAAGGGCCCACTTTGTGTTGATGCATGTGAAGTAGGAGCAATCGACTTTAAACAAAAAGATGAAAAAATCGAACTTGATGTTGGATCAATTGTTGTTGCAACAGGTTACAAACTTTTAGATGAAAACTCTGTTTTTGAATATGGATATAATACTTCTGATAACGTTATAACCTCCTTAGAAATGGAGCGCTTGATCAATTCATCAGGACCAACAGAAGGTGAAATTGTTCTTCCAAAAGAAAGTAAAAAACCAAATAGCATCACATATGTTTTGTGTGTAGGAAGCCGTGATGAAAATAATTGTAGTTGGTGCTGCAGGATAGGCTGTATGAGTGCATTAAAACAAATCTATTTAATCCGTGAAAAACTTGGTGACGATGTTGAAATTAATCTTTGTTATACTGATATTAGAAGTTATGGTAAAGGTTATGAAGAGTTTTATAGAAAAATCCGCGGAATAAAGACAAACATGTTTCGTGGAAGACCATCTGAAGTTAGGCAAAACAGTGAAAATCTAACAGTTGAAGTATTCGACACAATGACTAGTAAACTCTACGAGATAAAATCAGATCTTGTAGTTCTAGTACCTGCTCTTACTCCAAGAGATCATGCAAAAGAATTAGCTAAAAAACTTAGAATCTCACAAAGCGATGATGGTTTTTATTTAGAAGCTCATCCTAAACTTAAACCTATGGATACAGCATCTGGCGGCATATTTTTATCAGGATGCTGCCAGGGTCCAAAAGATATTCAGGATACAGTCGCACAAGCTAGTGGTGCTGCATCCCGTGCAGCTAATATTTTATCAAAAGAAAAACTTGAATCTGAACCACTTGTTGCTTGTGTTGATGAAAACTTGTGTTCTGGTTGTGGGACCTGTGTTAGTGTCTGTGCATATGCTGCTATTGAACTTAAAAAAGACCAAGACGGAAAAACTCAAGCAAAAGTAAATGAAGCACTATGTATGGGATGCGGTGCTTGTGCTGCGGCTTGTCCATCTGGCGCGATGCAGCAGAAAGGATACAAAGATAAGCAGTTAATACCAATGATCGATGAAACAATATAAAAAAAATAAAAAAGGGTTTTAATTATCCCATTTTTTCTTTAACTGCGTTTGTGAGTTTAGGTAAAACTTCATACAAATCGCCTACTATGCCGTAATCTGCAGATTTAAAAATAAGAGCATCAGGGTCTTTATTTATTGCAACAACTACACCACTGTCGCGCATTCCAGCTATATGCTGAATTTGACCACTTATTCCTGCAGCGATATAGAGTTTTGGTTTAACCTTCCTACCAGATAAACCTATCCAGTGGTCTTCACTCATCCATTTAAGGTCAGCAGCAATAGGTCTGCTGCATCCAACAGTTTTACCCTTAATAGTATCAGCAAGTTCATGAGCGATTTTTATGTCTTCTTTATTTTTAAATCCCCGTCCGCAGGAAATAATAATTTCAGCATCTTCTACATTTGCGCCTTCTGATTTTATTTCCTGGGTTTTAATATTCTTTGATTTAGCTTTTTCAAAATCAATCTTCTTTTTTATTATCTCTCCTTTTTTGCTATCATCTTTTTTTAGAGGATCAAAAGATTTCTTTGGAACTGTTATAATTGCTGGATTTGAATTGAACTGCTCCACAGCTATTGATTTACCACTGTAGACTACTCTTTCAGCTGTAAGTTTACCATCCTTAAAATATATATTATTGGAATCAGCGACGACTCCGGCATTTAAAATTCCGCCAAGTCTTGCAGATAATTCTTTTCCGTTTTTATCTGATCCAATTAAAATAATATCTTCTTTTGTTTCACTAACAATTTTTTTAAAGATATCTGAGTATTCTTCGGCATTAAATGAATCAACATCAGATTCAGCGATAAATACTTGATCAGCACCAAACGAAAAATATTCCTTAGCTAGATTCTCATCTGTTTTTCCAATAATTACAGATGTTACTTTAGTGTTTTTTTCTTTTGCTAATTCCTTTGCTTTTGAAAGCATTTCAAAGACGTGTTTTTTATCATCTGAATAAACAAGAACCATACTTTTAACCTCCTAATACTCCATCTTTAGCTAGATTATCAACTAGTTTTTGTACTGATTCATCTAAATCATCTTTATAGACAACGTTTTTTCTCTCCATGCTAACACCTTTGAGATCTACTGTTTCAACCAGGGGTTTTAAGTCATTACCAAATGAATTTGAATCCCATTCTTTTATTGGCTTATTTGCAGCAGCAAGTATTTCCATAAGACTTGGAAGTCTTGGTTCATTGATTTCTTTAGTAACTGTTACAAGCACAGGAAAACTTGATTCTGATGTTACAATATGATCGCCTGTATTTCGTTCACAAGTAATTTTTTCTTTTTCAGCTGTAACTTTTTGAGCATAAGTAAGCTGAGGAATATTAAGTAGTCCCGCAAGTCTAGGGCCAATTTGCCCGGAGAAAAGATCAACACTTGCTTCACCACATAAGATTAGATCATATTCACCAATTTTTTTGATTGCTTCTGATAAAAGTTGAGCAGTCATGAAGTAATCAATATTTTCAGGAGCATTTACTATAACTGCTTCATCAGCACCCATTGCAAGAAGTTCTTTTACTCTTTCCTTCGAATCCTCAGTTGCAACTGTTAAGGCTGTTATTTTCCCGCCATTTTTATCTTTTATTTTTATTGCTTCTTCCATAGCGTTCTTATCGATATCATTTATAATCTGAGGTGTACCTTTTAAAATAGGTTTATTTGAACTTGTATCAATTTTCATCTCAGATACATCAGGTATTTGTTTTGCACAAACTATTATGTTCATAGATTTTACCTCCATTTTTGATTAATTAATAGATTAGTTTTCTAATCTGATGAGGATTCGAATAAAAAGCAATAAACATAAAGGTTTCTATAAGACATTCGACAATAGTAGTAAAAAAGAGGTTTTATAAGAAAATAATATTATACCGTTAAAATCGATTATAAAATTAGAGGATGAATAATTTTGAATAAAGGACTAATTCATGTATATACTGGAAAAGGAAATGGTAAAACTACTGCCGCTATAGGTCTAGGTCTACGTGCTAGTGGTGCAAATCTAAAGGTTTGTATGATCCAGTTTATGAAAAAACGTAAATATTCTGAGCTTAAAGCAATCGATAAAATCGATAATTTTACATATTTTCAATATGGAAGAGATAACTTTGTAAACAAAGATAAACCAGAAGAAATTGATATAGATCTTGCTCAAAAAGGATTTCAGAAAGCTAAAAAAATCATAAAATCAAATGAATACGACTTAGTTATACTTGATGAGATCAATGTTGCAATTGATTATAAATTAATAGAATTAGATGATGTTTTAGATCTAATAGAAAACAAGCCAGATTCACTTGAAATATTACTTACTGGTAGATCAGCTCATCCTGAAATTGTAAAAATTGCTGATTATGCTAGCGAAATCCTAGAAATCAAGCATCCCTTTAAAAAAGGAATAAAAGCAAGAAAGGGAATTGAATATTAAGTTTAAAAAAATATCATTGTAGACAAAAAAAATTTAAACAAACAGTCCAAGGGTTCAAATCCCTTCCCCTGCATAATTTATACTTTGTATTATAGAAAATTATAAGTTTTATAAATTTATTTTGTTGTAATGGGATGACTAATTTTGATATAGACAAAAAAAATTTGGTTTTTGCTTTATTTTTTTCGTTAATATTAAGTTTGATTATTGGTCATATTATCTTTGTTAATACTTCTCAGGTTTCATTTTCTGATTTACCTAGTTATTATTCTTTGGATGAATATCATCTAATGTATAAAATGTATTTTCCAATAGAGATGATATTAGGGCTTGTTATATTCTCTTTTATTGCTTCTTCTCCGATTTTTTATATGGTTTTAAAAAATATAAAAAATGATAAAAGATATCTTTTTTACGTTGTATTACCAAATGCTTTAGTTTTTCTGATTTATATTTTTGACCTGATTTCAGATACAGGTTTTTGGACTTATCCTATTTTGGTAATTTTTTTAATGTTCAGTGTTTTTATTTTTCTCCTATTTTATTATTTTAAAATTTGGAAATATAGAATTAGAAATAGATTCTCTGAAAAGATATCAAATTTAAAAGTCACTGCTAAAACAGCAAGTTATTTTTGTTTTATAATGATGATTTTTGTTTTTCTATTTTCGGTTCTATTTATAATCCTCTGGCTATTTATGTTGTTTAATTTTGATTTTAAATCAGATATTTATCTTCCCCCTATTATTAACCTAGCAATTATAATGATATTTTATGCTTTCGTTATGTTTTTTTTCACAGGTATGACCTTTTATGAACAGTATCGATTTATAAATAAAGGAAAATTTGCTGATTATAAACCCTCAGCGGAGATTATTCGTAACATGATTTTGGATGAGAGCCAGAGAATCAAAGTTATTATTATTACCTTCATCTCTACGATTATATTATTTATTTTGTTGATTTTAAGCAATCCAGATAATCATTTTAACTTGAGATTAGAAGGTTTTAAAATAATTATATTTTCCGGTTTCTTATCGATTATTTATTTTGTATCTCTCTCTTATGTTTTAGGTTTAAACAAAAAAAGAATTGATGAAAATACAGCTTTAACTAATAAAAATTGGAGTTTGTTTTGTTTTGTGTCTATTGTTTTTTATGCTTTAACTCTTGTCTCAGTTTATTTTATATCAGATATTTGGAATTATAATGAAGGGTTATTTGTTTCTTTCCTTTATTTTTCATTGATTTTTTTATCCCTTATGGTTTACTTAATGAAAAATGCATATCAGAAAATTTAGAAAATAATTTTTCATTCAACAGTAGAAAAACTTATTATTTTACCGGTGTTTTGAAGTTCAAATTCCTTCCCCTGCACTTATTTTCATAGAAATTGAAAAAATTAGTGTGAAAACAATATTTTTTTAAAAAAATAAAAAAAAGAAAAAGTTGTTTTTATTTATTTCTAAGTTCTTTTCTCTTGATTTTACCTGATATTGTTTTTGGAAGTTCTTCTACATAGTCTATTATTCGAGGATACTTGTATGGCGCTGTAACATTTTTTACATGTTCTTGTAGTTCTTTAGTTAGTTCCTCTGAACCCTCATATCCTTTTGCAAGAATGACATATGCTTTAACAAGTATTCCACGGACTCCTTTTGGATCAGGTGCTCCAACTACTGCTGCTTCAGCAACTGCGTCATGCTCAACTAGTGCTGATTCAACTTCAAAAGGCCCAATTCTATACCCTGATGATTTGATTACATCATCGTCTCTTCCGACAAACCAGAAATATCCTTCTTCATCTTTATATGCCGTATCCCCAGTAAAGTAATATCCATTTGAAAAAGCCTCAGATGTTTTATCATCATCTTTCCAGTATTCCTGAAATAATCCAGGTGGACGCTTGTTTTGAAGGTTTATTGCAATGTTTCCAACTTCATTTGTGTCTTTTTCATTACCATCATTATCAACTATTCTTACATCATGACCTGGTGAAGGTTTTCCCATCGAACCAGGTTTGATTTTCATAAATGGATAGTTTGAGACAATACATACAGTTTCTGTTTGACCATAGAAATCATGGATTTTATTATCAAAAGCTTGTTTCCATTTGTTAATTACTTCAGGGTTTAATGGCTCACCTGCACTCATCGAGTGTCTCAGTTTCAAATTATATTTTGATAAATCCTGCTGGATTAACATTCTGTATACAGTTGGAGGTGCACAAAAAGTAGTTACTCCATATTCCTCCATTTTTCTAAGCATAAAATCAGCATCGAACCTGCCTGGTGTTTCAGCTTGTAAAATAGTTGCACCTACAATCATCTGGCCAAATAGTTTACCCCATGCTGCTTTTGCCCAACCGGTCTCTGAAACTGTTAGATGTACATCGCCCTCATTTAAATCCTGACAATACTTTGCTGTTACCTCATGGCCGATTGGATATTTATGTGTATGAAGAACCATTTTTGGGTTACCAGTTGTACCAGATGTGAAATATATCAACATTGGATCATCTGATTTTGTTTTTTCAACATCATCAGAGGACAATTCATCTGACGCTTTTTCCATTTCTTCTTCAAAATTAATCCACCCGTCTTTTTTATCACGAACTACCATAAAGTGTTTGAGTGTTGGACATTCATCTCTTACATTTTCAACAATATCAGTGTGTTCCATATCAGTGATAACCATTGTTGCTTCTGAACGGTTTACTCTGTATTTTACATTTTTTTCACGAAGAAGAACTGTCCCAGGCATAGGTATTGCACCTAGTTTAATCATACCTATGATTGCTTCATACCATTCAGGAATACTTTGTAAAATTATTAGGACTCTATCTCCTTTTTTAATTCCAATTTTTTTTAGTACATTTGCAAATTTATTCGTTTTTTTCTTTAGATCTTTAAAACTATGCTTTGTATCATTTTTTCCATCTTTATGAATTGATATCAAAGCTATTTTTTCTGGATTTTTTTCTGCCCATTTATCTACTACATCAAAACCAAAATTATAGTATTCTGGTATGTTCCAGTTGAAGTTTTTGTATATTTTTTCATATTCGTCTTTATTTGAGTTGTTTGCCATAAACTATTTTCCTCCCTATTTTTATAAGCCTAATTGACGAGCTATAACCATCCTTTGTACTTCAGATGTACCCTCGCCTATTGTACATAATTTTATGTCCCGGTAATATCTTTCTACTGCATAATCTTTTGTGTATCCATAACCGCCGAGAATCTGAATGGCTTTGTCTGTAGCGCGGCATGCCATCTCTGATGCAAAAAGTTTTGCCATAGATGCTTCTTTTGTAAACCTTACCTCTTTATCTTCCATATCTGCAGCACGGAAAACAAGCAGTCTTGCTGCATCAATATCTGTTGCCATATCAGAAAGCATCCACTGAATTGCTTGGAATTTACCAATTGGTCTACCAAACTGCTGACGCTGTTTTGCATATTCTAGTGCATCTTCAAAGGCAGCTCTTGCAATACCTACACTCATAGCACCAATAGCAGTTCGGCCTCTATCTAAAATATTCATAGCACCAATAAAACCTAGGTCTTTTTTTCCAAGTAAATTATCTTTAGGAATTCTGCAGTCTTCAAAAACTAGTTCAGCGGTATGACTTCCACGTAATCCCAATTTTTCTTCAAGTTGACCTACTTTAAAACCAGGTGTATCTTTTTCAACAATAAAAGCACTTATTCCTTTTGCACCTTTTTCTTTATCTGTTTTTGCCATCACAATTGTTACATCAGCCAAGTCACCTGTTGTTATGAAATGTTTTGTACCATTTATCACCCATTCATCACCATCTAACTCAGCAAAAGTTTGAGTTGCCGCTGCATCTGATCCAGCATTTGGTTCAGATAAGGCCCATGCAGCAAATGATTCACCACTGCAGAGTTTTGGTAAATATTTTTTCCTTTGTTCCTCTGTTCCTTTTTCATAGATGTGGCCTATTCCTAGAGAGTTATGTGCTTCAACAGTAATTCCAGTTGACCCACAAAAACGAGATATTTCTTCAAGTGCTATCATATAGCTAATTTTATCTATTCCTGCTCCGCCAAATTCTTGTGGCACAGTCATTCCCATAAGACCCATTCTACCCATTTTTTTGTATAGGTCTTTAGGGAAATATTCCTCTTTATCAATTTTATCTGATATTGGTTTAATTTCTTTTTCACAAAATTGTCTAATTGTTTTTTTGAAAAGTTTTTGATTATCTGTTAGATCAAAATCCAAATCTGATCACCACACCGCAGATAAATTAATCCTGTAAAAATGTTTAGGTAAATACATCGTCATTAAACGTAAAAAATTTACAAAAATAAATTGAAGATGTATGCCAAGATTAAGACTTGTGGAACTGTAATTATTGGAAGGAAAATTGCAGCGCGTTTTCCAATATTATGCCATATCAAACCAATTTCTGTATAATCTGTTGCAACTCCAGCCATTAGAAATGTAAAGCTATTACCAAACGCACCTGTTTTTTGGAAGATTTCAAAGGCAAGTGGCGCACTTCCTTCGCTACATACCTCTATAATTGTTGCAAAAAATAGCGTTATAACTAGACCTAAAACAGTTGGTCCCATATATTCTTGAAATAAGTTTTGTGGAATATATGCTCTTGCAAATGCAGCTATAAGCATTCCTATTATTAGCCACCACATTACCATTTTTGTAAGTGACCATGATCCTTTGAACGTTCCAACTATTGCATCAGTATTGTTCTTTCTAGTAAATTTGTATTCTTTAAATCGTTTCTTTATATCTTTTATTACAGAAAATTCGGTGTGAAGAGGCTTGTCTTCTCCAAAACTACATTTATCACATTCAACCAAGTTTTTTCTTTCTAACACTTGATATATTAATCCAGTAGTTAGAGCTATTATTATTGCTGAGATTATGATAAACAAAGCTTTAGTTCCAAAAAATCCAAAGAGAAGAACTGTAATAGGTAGATTTGCCCATGGAGATGCCAGTAGAAAAGATATTACTGAAGCTGTACTTGCTCCTTTTTTATACAGTTCCATTGAAATAGCAAGAATCCCATGTGAACATGCACTCATTAGAAATCCAAATATAATAGAATATAAAATTGTTCTTTTCCTATGTCTGGATAAATATTTCTCAATATATTTTCCTGGAATAAAATAGTCTATTATCCCACCTATTAAAAAACCAAGTAGAATAGCCCACCAGATCATCTTCAGATAGTCAATAAATGCATTAAAAAAGGGGCGTGTTAAAGGATTAAAATAAGAAATACCAACTACTATTGTTGTAAAAAGTGTTACAATAAAGAGTCTTTGCTTGTAGAATGGAGTTTTCTTTTGTAACGTACAGCTTGGACAGTGTTCTTCATCTTTTGAGATATTGTTTTCTTTTTCATATTTTTCTATACAATGCTTGCTGCAGAAATATTTTCCATGTGCAGGAATTTTTCCTTTCATCCCACATATTGGGCATTTTTCAACCATTTTACCAAAATATCTATTTTAATATCTTTCCAGTCTCCATATACCATAAATATAAATCAAGTTCAGCAAGTGTTAGATTTGTTTTTTCAGCAATTTTTCTTAGTTTATTTTCTATTTCTAAATATCTTTTTTTTGTCAGTGTTTTA
Organism: uncultured Thermoplasmatales archaeon; assembly: GCA_964518165.1. GTDB lineage: Archaea > Thermoplasmatota > E2 > DHVEG-1 > DHVEG-1 > CAYZTD01. The sequence goes on along the minus strand of CAZFFN010000055.1, from coordinate 3,782 downwards.
GGTCTTTTTATAATACCATTTCTAACAAGGATATCAATTATATGAAAATCAATTATTGCATAGTCATCAAAACCAATATTTCTTAAAAAATGGCTTACTTCCTTGTATCCAAGGCCTTTAACGTTTTTTACAAGCCATTCTCTAATTGCTTCTTTATCATGAAAGTTTATAATATTTGTAAGTTTGTTTTTACAGTCTTTCGATTTATTGATATATTCAGCTCTTTTGTTTGGAAAACGGTGTCCATATTCTTTTAATTTTTTTGATATTTCATCTTGATTGTAAGTAAGAAAACACTCTCCTATTTCATCTTGTATTTTAATCGATTTTTCTGCATTGAAATTTGCAGTTAAAAGACAAAAACACATTTCGCTAAATAGTTCATCATCTGAATTTTTGTCTATTTTTTTAAATTCATTTATTCGGTTATCGATAATATTTTTTGTTTTTGAGGCTTTAAGTTTGTTTATTTCTTCAATTAATTTGCCCATATTCTAATTCCATAATTTCATAGTTGTAATAAAATCTTATATAAAAAAAGATGGGATGGGAGGCATATAAGCCTTGGAGATTTTTTTCCAAAAAAGATCCGAGGAGAGGAGGAAAGGATGGGATTTAGAATATATTCTCTCCAATTAGCTTAGACACCCCCTGTAAATCTGATTAGGTTGTTTTTTGGAACACCACCTATTCTTTGTCATATGCTACCATTGTAACATATAACTAATTCTTAACAATTGTTAAAAGGTCCAGGGTATTTAAATATTTCGGTTAAGGAAATGCTTTATGAAACATATTTAACATATTTATACTCAGCTAACAATAAAAAATATTCTCCTTTTAAAATAAAATAAACAATCGTTAATTATAAGTACAATTATTAATATTACGACATATGAGAAGGACAACCTGCGAATACATGATGTGGAATGGACTACCAGTAATAAGAAAACAAATTGCTTCTAGTATGATACATGATTTTGGTTTAAGCCAAAAAGAAACTGCAGAAAAACTAGGAATTACACCTGCAGCAGTTTGTCAATATTTATCAAAGAAAAGGGGAAAAGTAGACCTTACAGATGATGGTCTCCTCGAAGAAATTAAAATTTCTGCGAAAAATATTATTGATAACGGGAATGGGACAATAATACCTGAAACTTGCAGAATATGCAAGCTTTTAAGAAAAAGTAAAGAATTTTCAATGCTTTGTGCAGCATGTGATGAAGAATAGAAATCAAAAAAGCTTAGATAGTTCATCTTTAGATAGATGAAAGACTTCTATCATGTCATGTGGACGATATGAAAGTTTAGCTCTACGTAAACCAGCTATGCCCATATCAGATTCTCTATTAATATACCGGTAATCATCTTTTACAATTTTTGCAGTTTCTTGATTTATTGCTTTGTAAATACCAAAGTAATTTGGAGATGCTTTTTCATAATGGACAAGTACTGTATCATCATCCATAGGTTCAAAAATAGCCATAGCCTCAATTGCATCATCAATACGAATTATGATGCCTCTCAATTCTAAATCAAAAAAATGATCAATTGAATAAAAAATAGCATCTTTTTCATGTGAAAGTACAGGATCAGACTCACAATCCTTCCAAAGACACCATCTCTTTAAAAATTTTTTAATTTCATTCATATTTTCATCTGTTATACTTTCAACGGTGAATTCATATCTCCTGTGAAATTTATTTAGCCGATTCCTAATTTTTCTATAATCAGAACCTTCAAGATTTGCCAAATCAGAAGAAAGATAGATATACTCAAAAAAATCCCTATGGGAATAAAAATCTAAAGAAGGAAAATTATCTTTGAGAAAATCTCTATTATCTTTAGTTATCATTCCAAAAGGATACTTTGCATTTTGTTCTTTAGCAAGTTTTAATACATCTTCAAAGACTTTTTTCTTTTTTTTACCAATAGGAGGGCGGAATCTTGTGATACCATCAATATTACTCATCAAAATAATATTATCTTCATAAACTGCGTATTTATATTTACCATAATCCATCCAACTTATAAGAGTCGTAAAAACGTTGTCACTATGAATTGGAGGATATTTTTCATACATTTTTTTAAAAACTTCTTTATCGTCAAGTGTTATCTTTTGAAAATCTTTAATTGAAAGCATATAATTATTCTGCACCCATGTATCGCATTGGGATATAGTTTTTCATTTTTTTAAAACCAATTTTTTCATAAAAAGAATCTTGACTTGGCTCAGAAATTAGACCAACCCATTGTATATGGTTTTTCTTACAAACATCCAATAGAAAATTTACGATTTTTTTACCAATTCCTTTTTTTCGATATTCATTTAAAACTACCAAGTCCTGAATGTATGCATCAGAAACTCCATCTGACAAAAGCCTACCCATACCAACTGCTGTGTTTGTTTTTTTATCAACAGCTACAGCAAAAGAAAAACTATTTTTTATTAAATTATTTATTTCTGATGGATCGTAACACTCCCTCCACCAATCTGCAGATTTATAAAGATCAACTATCTCAGATTCATTCCAAGAATCTATAGCTCTTATTTCTACTGGATCTTTACCGTCCATTTTATATCAATTCTCAAAACATAAAATATGTTCGTATTATAATATAGTTATCTAAAAGAAATTACTGAAAATTACTATCATAAGAGGTATTGAAACAAGAGATACTATAAAACTTGCAACCATAAACTGGTTTACAATAGATCTATTTCCGCCTGATCTCTCAGTTACAAGAGGAACAGCTGTAACAGGTGGCACTGCTGACTGAAGTAAAATAACAAGGGCAACTGTATAACTAATATATGACTTCATTAAAATCAAAATACCAATAAAGACAAGAGGAAAAACTATGTTTTTTATTATCACAAATTTACCTACTTCAATAAAATCAAATTTCCCCTGCTTTTTATAATCAACATATATATTTCCACCAAGGATAAGCATCAAAAGAGGAATAGTCATACCACCTAGAAGTGAAAAAACAGATATTACAAGATCTGGGACTAGATTATTTGCACCAACTAGGCCAATTATCACACCAATAATTGTCACAATTAAAACAGGGTGAAATACTTTTTTGTAATCAATGCTAAATTTACTTTTACTTTCAAAGAAAAACTGATATGTACTAAAAAAGAAAGCTGGATAAAATATTGTAAATAAAAATAATGATGTGATATATGTTTGATCATTTGGAAACATACTTGAAAGAATTGCAAGTGGGAAAAAAATACCATTCTGATAAAAAAGAGTGACAGCAAATTCACGTCTAGTGTCTTTTTTTGATATAAACATCAATAAAAATGTAAGTAAAAAAGCAACAAGTGTAAAAAAACCCCACCATAATGGAAGCTGCCACCAATTAGGATATTTTTCAGGTGAAAAATCAAGAACTATATCTACAAACACAAGACTAGGAAGAGCAATATCAAGAGCAAGTGGGGAAATAAGACTAAGTATTCTACCAGGTACAAGTTTTTGTTTGATTATTAAAAACCCAATTAACCCGATAGCAAGTAACACTGCAACAGACTCAAAAGTTGTAATAAATAAATCCATATCTAAAAGTTTGAAAGAAAAAACAAATATTTTTATCTTTGTAAAAAGTAATTTTCTTAGAAAAGTTATAAATCATAGTACTACATATTATTCTCATTATCGGGGGGAAATTTAGAGAGATGAGTGAAAATATAAGTATATTAAAACTTATGACTAATGACCATGGAAAAATAGATAGGCTTTTAGATGAACTAGACAAAAAATCAAATG
>CAZFFN010000054.1:0-13905 GCA_964518165.1 uncultured Thermoplasmatales archaeon | reverse complement strand
GTTTGAACCAACATCAAAAATAATATTTTTAACTGTTTTACTGCTCGAAGAAATGCTACCAGGAAAATCGGTATTAAAATCACAAAAACCAATAGGAATTCCAGGATACATAATATAATTAAGTTCACTTTTTTCTTTATTTAAAACCCTAATTGCATCTGAAACAGCATGATTTGCAGTTAAAAAATCAGTTCCAACAGGTAAGTGAGGGCCGTGTTCTTCCATAGGGCTAATTGGTAAAAAAACAATAGTTTTATCTTTATCTAATTCTTTAATTTTCTTCCAGGTTAGTTCTTCAAACTTTATAACTGAAGTTATACTGCTTTTCTTGTTTTTCTTTTTCACGTTGTAACCTCACATCCATCTTCTGTAATAATCACGGTGTGTTCTTTTTGAGATACCATACCATTTTTTTGTTCAAAAAGCTGAGGGTAATGTCTTAAAAAACCAAGATAGCTCAACTTTCTTAATATAATACTACTATTTTCAAAGGATTTTTCAACCCATCTTTGTGCAAATGGAAGGCTGTTAAATTTCTTTTTGAATCTATTAAATAAAATCCTTGATTTTTTATCTCGAATCAAACGTGATCTGATTGAATCATTACAAATATAGATATTACTTCCCTTGCCAGATATAACATGACCTGCCCCATCTGTAGCAAATGGTTCAATAGCAATAACATCATCAACTTCTGGTTTTGATCTATTAGTGATATCATGAACACTTGGAACTGAAAGTCCTGCATGTAAAACATATTTTTTAAGACTGTGACCTGTAAGATTATCAATTGGTTTAAAACCAAAAGATGTAATTTTTTCAGAAACAGATTTACCAATGTTTGATAGTTTAATACCTGGTTTCATTTCATTTATAGCAACTTCAAGCCCTTCTTTTGATGCATCAATTAAATCAGTATATTCATCGGTTTCAACTTGAACTGTTACTGCAGTATCAGCTATATACCCATCAACATGGGTTCCTACATCAAGTTTGACTAGATCTCCTTTCTTAAATTTTAGTTTATCATTACTTTTAGGAGTGTAATGAGCGGCAAGATTATTTCTAGCAATATTTACAGGAAAAGATAAACCGGCACCAAGTTCTTTTATCTTTGATTCAACTTTTTCAGCAACATCATAAAAATATACATCCGGTTTTATTAATTTTGTACCATACTTTCTTGCTTCGCCTGCGATCTTTCCAGCAAGAATGTATTTTTCATAGATCTCTTCATTCATTATTAATCACTTTAACTATCTCTTCTTTTTTTACTGCTCCTTTTCGGATAATTTTCAAATTTTTACCTGATACATCTACTATAGTAGAAGCTTTTGATGAAAGTATTCCTTCATCAAAATATACAGATACACTGTCTTTAAAGATGTTACGAATATATTTAATTTCATTTGGTGTTTTTTTTCCATGTATATTTGCACTAGTACAAGTTATTGGGCCAAAATTACGAAGTATCTCTAAAGCAGTTTTATTATCAGGAATTCTAATTGCAACTTTTTTAAGTCCAGATGTAACAATATCGGGAACTGTTTTTTTCTTTTTTAACAAAATACATAGTTGCCCCGGTAGAAACCTATCTATTAGAACCTTACTTTTTTTATTAACATACGCAATTTTTTCTAAAGAATCAAGGTCTGAAACAGCAACAGATAAAGGTTGATCAATAGATCTTTTTTTGATATTAAATAATTTTTTTACTGCATCAATATTTTTAATATCTGCACCTAGACCATACAATGTGTCCGTGGGATAACAGATAATCTCTCCTTTTTCTAAAGCAGAAACTGCTTTTTTTAAAATATTTTCAGACATAATAAAAAACTATTATTCTCTTTTTATAAAATCCCCAAGTGTCAATCCTTTTTTTCCATGATGACCAAGAACATTTGATGGTACTTTTTCTACTTCTTCAAAAAGACCAATATCAAGTTCTTTTTCAAGTTTTGCTGCAACTTTATCAGACGGTTTTAAATCACCGTTTTCAATTTTTGATATAGTTACAGTTCTTTCACCTATATTAAACCCTAGTTTTTCTCTAGTTAAATCCTTTTTTTTGCGTGCATTTTTAATTATTTCAGAATAATTTGAAACTAGTTCTTTTTCCATTTCCTTGTAGACATCTTTTTGCCGAGGTTTTCTTATTTTATTAAGTATTGATGAATTTTTTTGAGCGGTAGGTTGACTGAAAGTTTCTGCTTTTTTCCCATGTTTATGAAGGCAACCCGGGCAAAGCATCATTCTTACTCCATCGACAGTAGCAGGCCTACATTCACAATCTCTTCCACAGAGTTCACATTGCATAAATAATCCCCAAATTATTTTTTTATATTAACCCAGCTTTTTGGAGGGTCATTAAATCTTCTGTGCTTAACTTTTCACCACGTTTAAATTTCTCATATATGTCATTTGCTTCTTTATTAATAGTAGATTTTTCTTCTGCTTTTTTAGTTTTACGTCTCTTTTCTTTACCTGAAGAAATTTCTCTTTCTAAATCATGTATCTTATCAACACATTCAATAAATTCTTTATGTACTTTATCTGCATGAATTTTTGTTGTAACTATTGTTTCTTGAATTTCATTTACTTTTTTTATCATATTGTCAAGTTGCTTTACGATTTCTATCATTTTGTTGTGTTCTTCTTGAGCTCTGCTTGCCAGTTTTTCAACGTTATCATGTTGTTTTTCTGCTTTCTGTTTTATAATTTTTTCTTCTTCCAAAGCTTTTTTGAGTTTAGGATCCTTGTTTAATTTTTCTTCTTGTTCTTTAATTTGTTTACTAAGCTCAGAAATTGTCTCAATCATCTTTTTTTCTTTTTGTGGCGACATAGGCTGAGTCATTTGCTCGTTTTCAAGGGTTCTAAGTTGTTTTTTTAATCCCTTAATACTTGTACCAGATGATGAAGATCTTTCCCTTTCAAGATGTTCTATATCTTTTTTTATCTTTGAATAGTTCTTGTTTAGCTTATTTCTCTGATCTTTTGTATGCTGCACTCTCTCATTTAACTCGTCTCTTTTTTGTTTATGAGTAGATATTTCATTTCTTAGTTTTCTAATGTTTGAGTTCAACTCGTCTCTTTTCTTCGCCAAACTCTTTGATTTGTCATGAAGTTTGTTTCTTTTCTCCTTTAGAGTGTTTGCTTTTTCTTGCAAACCATCTTTTTCTGTTATTAGGTCATCTATTGCCTCAGCCATTTTTAATCACATATTTTTAGTATTTCTAATCAAACAGGAAATATAAAGGTATTATTAAGTATTTTGAAAGATAAAATATTGTTTTTCATTCAATACCCGCCTTCATTCTTTGTCTAAACAGTATTATTCCATCTACTATAACTGCAATAATTCCCGTAATAAAAACCATGTCAAAAACATTTGCCCCGCCTATTACTGCATTTGTCGGTGTGTTTATCGAATAGTTTAATAATTCTATAAGGTGAAATACATCTGCTCCTATTAAAACACCTATTGTACCAGATATATAAGCTAGAGGAGCTGCTTTTCTAAAATCTTTAAATAGAAGAATTACAGAAATGATACTTGCAAAAATTGCGGGTAATAATCCAAGTGGTAATCTTGCAACAATTCCTTTTGTTGGGTCAGGGTAAGTAACTAAATATGTTACTACTGCAACAATACTTATTCCTATCAAAATATTCTTCCATTCTATTTTCTTTTTAAAACATAGATATATACTAAGAGCAATAGGTATTACTGCTCCACCCATATTAATTCCAACATACCAATTACCATAGGTAAATAGATAGATATTTGCAAGAATATTCGTAATTTGTAAACCAAAAAGCTTAATAGTCCATGGTATACCAAGTACTAACGAACCGATTACAATTATAATTGCTTCAAAAGATGTAAAGCCCATATATCTAAATGCTTTTGTAACAATCAGATAGGATATGTAAAATATTAGAATAGGGATACTTAAATAAAGCAGCCACAAACCAATATCAACAATATCAATACTTGCAAATATAAACATAAACAATTTTCCCAGATATAGATATCATTTATAAACCTTCGTGATATACCCTTCAAAAAATAGTGATACTAATGAGCAAGTTTCTAAAAAAAGAATGCGATTTAAAATACTTTCACGATAATGGATATTTTAGAAAAAAATGTGAAAAATGCGGTGCATACTACTGGACACTTGATAAAGATTCAAAGCTTTGTGGAGATCAACCCTGTGTAGAATTTAGTTTTATAAATAATCCCCTTGGGAAAAAACCAATGGATCTATCTAGCGTAAGAGAAAGTTTTTTATCTTTTTTTGAAAAAAACAATCACTCCCGCTTGAAATATCCTGTAACCGGTGAAAGATGTCCTGTTGTTGCACGATGGAGAACTGATATTTACCTAACAATTGCATCTATTGCTGATTTTCAACCACATGTTACATCAGGTGAAGTCCCACCACCAGAAAACCCCCTGGTTATATCTCAACCATGCATACGACTTAATGATTTAGAAGAAGTAGGGGTTAGTGGAAGACACCTTACTATGTTTGAAATGATGGGGCATCATGCTTTTAACAAAAACAAGAATGAAATATATTTCAAAGAAGAAACTGTCAGATTATGTGATGAATATTTTTCAGAAATAATAGGCATTCCAAGAAAAAAAATAAACTACAAAGAGCAACTCTGGTTTGGCGGCGGAAATGCTGGGCCTTGCCTTGAGGTTCTAGCTAGCGGTCTGGAGATTGCAACACTAGTTTTTATGAACATGAAAGAAGAAAGCGATGGAGACTTTGTAATTGAAGGAAAAAAATACTCTCCAAATCCACTAAATATAGTTGACACAGGTTACGGCCTGGAAAGAATATCCTGGATTACAAAAGGCACAAAAACAGTGTATGAAAGTGTTCTACCAGATATAATAAAATGGATTGAAAAAAACTGTGAAAATAAGGCCGATAAAAAAAGCCTATATTCACTTGCTGATCACTCAAAGTGCTTGTCTTTTATGCTAGGTGATGGTATTGTTCCATCAAATGTAAAAGCAGGATATCTAGCTCGCCTAATTATTAGAAGATCTATAAGATTTATAGATAAAATCAAACTTAAGAAATCACTAAAAGAACTTGTTTTTGAAGAGATAAAACATCTTGAAAAAGATTTTCCATCGCTAAACGAAAACAAAAAACAAATCGGTGAAATTTTAGATAGTGAAACGAAAAAATACTATGATACTTTATCAAAAGGAGAGGGGCTAGTAAAAAGAATTCTAAAAGAAAAAGGAAAAATCGATGAAAACGAATTAATAAATCTATATGACACACATGGAATGCCGCCTGAGATTGTAAAAAAGATATCAAAAAAAGAAGGAAATGAAATAAAAATACCCGATAACTTTGAATCAATAATCGCTGAACTTCATTCTCATGAGAAAAGAAATAACGAAACAGATAAAAAGATGAAAAATAAAAGTTTACCTGAAACTGAAAAACTATACTACAGAGATCATTATCTAAAAGAGTTTGACGCAGAAGTAATATGGCAGAATGAAACAAGTAATTATACAGAAGTAATTCTTGATAAAACAGCCTTTTATCCTGAAGGCGGAGGCCAACCAGGTGACAAAGGTATTTTTATTAAAAATAATGAAGAATTTAAAGTAATAAATACTAAAAAAGAAGGAAACTCAATAATACATATTATTGACAAAGATCTAAAAAAAGGAGATAAAATAAAAGGAAAAATTGACTGGGTTCATAGATATACAATTATGAAACACCATACTGGAACTCATTTAGTCAATGGTGCTCTAAGAGAAGTCCTAGGAAATCATATATGGCAGGCAGGCTCTCAACTTGAAATATCAAGTGCAAGATTTGATTATTCACATTATCAATCACTTTCAGAAAAAGAAATCAAACAAGTAGAAAAAAAAGCAAATGAATACATCAAAAGAAAAGTAGATGTTGAAAAAAAGATACTTGATAGAAACACTGCAGAAAGAACATATGGATTTAGACTTTATCAAGGAGGAGTTCCACCTGGAAATATTATACGCGTATTGAATATCCCTGGTGTTGATGTCGAAGCATGCGGAGGGACACATTTAAACAACACAAAAGAAATTGAAAAAATTAGAATAATTAAATCAGAAAGAATCCAAGATGGAGTAAATAGAATTATTTTTGCTGCAGGAAAAATGGCCGATAAATATCAGGAAGAAGAAAAGAAAATATATAATGAAATAGTAGAACTTTTAAAAGAAAAATTTGAAATTAAAAATCATGATAACATATCTAATCAACTCAAAGAAATAACAGATATATTTTCGGTTCCACATGATAAAATCAAAAAAACAATTAAAAGATTTTTAAAAGAGTCAAAAATTAAAGGAAAAACTGAAGTAAAAGACTTAAAAACAGCTGGTGAAAAACTATTCAATAAATGGAAGAAAACTCAAAAAGAAAAAAAGAAAGTATCAACTGATGAAATTGAAGAACTTTTAAATAACTCTGTAGAAACAGATAAAGGAATTAAGATTGTAACTGGTTGTATATATGGAGAAGCAACATCTGTTGCTGGAGAACTAGTTAAACACAAAAATATTGTAGCTCACGTTTATGACGGTAAAAAACTAGTTTCTATGGCATCAGAAAATATAGATATAGATTTAAGAAAAATTGCACCAGAAATAGGAAAGGTTCTAGGTGGATCTGGCGGTGGAAAGACACATATGACCCAGTGCGGTGGACCAAACCAGGATAAAATCGATAAAGCTTTAGAAAAAGCAATTAATCTAACTAAGGAAATTTTAAGCTAAAAAAGTTTAAAAAATAAATTTTATGCGGATAGCGGCCACATTAAATGGACTGCTGTTACTATAACAATAGTTGAAATACACATTGCCGCTACAAGCCACGGAGGTATTCTCAATGAAGTTTTTTCTTCTGCATCAAAATAACGGATAAGCCCTGCTGCAGAATGAAAGCCCTCGCCTTTATTTTTCTTTGCCATAATTTATGCCTCTTATTACTAAATGCATGCATATACATATAATATTTATGCTTTACTGTATATTGTTAATAAATAGAAAACATCTAAATATGTTTTTATTATACATGGTTTTAAGGGTGTAGGTAAATGAAAGAAATTGAGGCGCTTATTAATAAAGCTTTAAAACTAAAAGATGGTGGACTAAAAGAACACGAAATCGCCGATGAACTAAATGTATCTAGAGAGACAGCTGGATGGCTTTTGAGTAAAGGTAAAGAAAAAAAACCAGCTGGAGGAGATATAAAAGTCGGCTGGCGTTCTATAGGCGTATATCCAAGTAGAATTAGTTTTATTTCTGATGCATTATGTGATATTATTCTAGAAGAATGTGAAGAAGTAGATACAATAGTTGGCGTTGCAATAAATGGTATACCATTTGCAACGGCTGTTGCTGAAAAACTTGATTTAGAATTATCTGTTTTCAGACCACATCATGAAAAAAGTGGAGCTTTTTCATCAAATTATGCAAGTGTAAAAGGTAAAAAAGTAGTTCTTGTTGATGATGTAGTAGGAACTGGCAATACATTTAAAAGTACACTGAAAGCAGTAAAAGATGAAAAAGGTGATACAGTGCTCTGTCTTACAGTTATAAACAAAACTGCTATGGACAAAATAAACAGTACAAAACTTAGATCATTGATACGTACAAGACAAATATAAAAACTAGTAATCTATAATAAAATCTGGAGAAAAATACAGATGCATTGGGCTAATGTTTTAGCAGAAGATTTATTAAAAGAAGATAAAAAACATATTCTTGCAACTGGTATCACACCCTCCGGGCCAATTCATATTGGAAATATGCGAGAAGTTTTGACAACTGATGCAGTATTTCGCGCTGTTGTTGAAAAAGGAGGCGATGCAGAATTAATCTATATCGCTGATGATTATGATAACCTTAGAAAGGTATATCCATTTCTTCCAAAAAGTTATGAAAAATATGTCGGGATGCCAATATCTGAAATTCCATGTATTTGTGGAGAACATGAAAGCTATGCTGATCACTATCTTTTTTCATTTCTTAATTCACTAGAGGAACTTGGAATAAAACCGACTGTGTATCGTGCTAGTGAAATGTATAAAACTGGAATGTATAGAGAGGCAATTCAAACTGCTCTTGAAAATACAGAAAAAATTAGAAACATTATAGAAAAAATTTCTAAAAGACAGCTTCCAAAAAACTGGATTCCGTTTAACATTTTATGTAAAAAATGTAAAAGAGTTACAAAATCAAAACCAGTTCTATATAGTTACCCATTTATAGAATACACTTGTGAATGTGGATATGAAGGAAAAGTAGATATCAGAAAAGACGGCATAGGAAAACTTCCTTGGAGAGTCGATTGGCCGGCACGTTGGAAAATCCTTGGTGTTACATATGAACCATTCGGTAAAGATCATGGAACAGTTGGTGGAACACATGACACCGGCGTTGCTATTTCTAAAGAAGTATTTGACTATACTCCTCCAAAGTACACCATGTATGAATTTATCTTATTAAAAGGAAAAGGTGCGATGCACAGTTCTAAAGGAACTGCTGTATCAGCTGAAGAAATGCTTAAGATGACACCACCTGAGGTTTTAAGATTTCTTCTTATGAACAATCAACCAAACAAACATATTGCATTTGATACAGGTATTGGACTACTTAATTTAGTTGATGAATACGACAAAATTGAAAGAGTATATTTTGGAGTCGATGAAAAAGAAAAGGGCATGAAAGACCTAAAAACAGTTTATGAAATATCTCAACCTTATAATATTCCTGAAAAAATACCAGTTCAAATCTCTTACAGACACCTAGTTACGCTTGTTCAGATAGCTGATGACTGGAAAGACTTAAAAAGAATTCTTAGAAGAACTAATCAGATTCCAAAAGAGCTAACCGATGAGGATGAAAAAAGAATAAAAAGAAGAGCAGATCATGCAAAATACTGGCTTGATAATTTTGCCCCAGAAATGGTAAAATTCAAAGTACAAAAGAAACTTGGAAAAGTAAGTATCGATTCTGAACAAAGAGATTTTTTAAAGATATTAGCCGAAAAATTTGATAAAATAAATTGGGAAGCTGAAAACATACACAACGCAATATATGAAGCAACACAAGAAACAAAAATCTCGCCAAAAAAAGCATTTCAAGCAATATATCAAATAATTCTAGCAAAAAACAGAGGACCTAGAGCGGGTTTCTTTTTATCAAATCTAGAAGATGATTTTGTTATAAAAAGAATAAAAGAAGCAATTAAATAATGGTTTTTTGTTAAAACTAAGAATACTTGCTTATGAAATTTTATATTGAAACATATGGTTGTACTGCAAACAAAGCAGATGAAAGCCTTATTAAAGGAATACTTTTAGAAAAAAAACATAGTATTGTAGAAAAAATAGAAAAATCTGATATAATCGTAGTTCTAACTTGTACTGTGATTAATACTACAGAACAAAAAATTCTATCAAAATTAAAAAAATATAAGAAACTAGGGAAAAAAATTATTGTTTCCGGGTGCATGGCATCTGTTCAATCTGATAAAATTAGAGAAATACTTCCTAATGCTAAACTTTTACCACCGCAATATTCTCACCATATAATCGATCTAGTAGAAAATAATAAAATAAATTTTGAAGAAAAAGATAAAACAATTTTTCCAAAAAAATATAATTCAGTTTTTGCACCAATTTCAATTTCTGAAGGATGTATGTTTTCATGTTCATACTGTATTACAACTCTTGCAAGAGGAAAATTGCGCAGTTTTCCAATAAATGAAATAAAAAAAGAGGTATGCTTTGCAGTTGAAAATGGATGTAAGGAAATACAAATTACTTCTCAGGATACAAGTTCATACGGCCTAGATAAAAAAGAAAACCTTGGAAATCTGCTTGATGAAGTATCAAAAGTTGAAGGAAATTTTAGAATACGCATTGGAATGATGAATCCGCATAACCTTAAAAAAAACCTGGGATCAATACTCAATGGTTTTAATCATCCAAACATTTACAAATTTATTCATTTACCTGTCCAATCAGGCGATAACAACATTTTAAAAAAAATGAATAGAAAATATAAAGTAAGTGATTTTTTAGAGATTGTTAAAGAATTTAGAAAGAAATATTCTGATAGCACTCTTGCAACAGATATTATTGTAGGTTTTCCAACTGAAACTGAAGATCAATTCAAAAAAACTATTGATTTGATAAAAAAAATAAAACCAGATATTACAAATATCACACGTTTTTCAGCTAGACCCAATACTCTTGCAAAAAAAATGCCGGGTAGAATAAAAACAGAAACTGTTAAAGAAAGATCAAAGAAACTAACACAAACATGTAAGAAAATTTCTTATGAAAAAAATAAAGATCACTTTGGTAGAAAATATAATGTTTTAATTACTGAAAAAGGTAAAAATAATACTTTTGTTGGAAGAAATGAAAACTACAAACCAGTAGTTTTAAAAGAAAATGTAAAAATTGGTAAGTTTTACAAAGTAAAAATAGATGATTATGAATCAACCTATTTAGTCGGAAGTATTATATAATAAAATAGTGTTTTGAGGGATGTGGAAGGGATGATTAGAGTAGCAATTAATGGATTTGGAAGGATAGGAAGAAACACACTTCGTGCAGCTTTTGGACATTCAAAATATGGAGAGCAATTTGAAATAGTTGCCATAAACGATCTTGGTAACACAAATACTCTTTCTCACTTGTTAAAATATGACTCTATTTATGGAAAGTTTGACGGGAATATTGAAGTTAAAAACAATGGAATCGAAGTAAATGGACATTTCATTAACTTCTATTCACAAGTAAATCCTTCAAAACTACCCTGGAAGGAAAACGATATTGATGTAGTGATTGAATCAACAGGTATTTTTAGAAACAGAGAAGATGCAAGTAAGCATCTATCAGCTGGAACAAAAAAAGTAATTATATCAGCACCAGCAAAAGACCCTGATATTACAGTTGTTCTTGGTGTAAACGAACAACAATATGATCATGAAAAACATAATATTATATCTAATGCGTCATGTACAACAAACAGCCTTGCACCACCAGTCAAAGTACTCAATGAGACATTTGGCATAGATCAAGGTTTTATGACTACAATTCACTCTTATACTGGAGATCAAAGAATTCTTGATTTCCCACATAAAGATTTAAGACGTGCGAGAGCTGCCGCTTTATCAATCATCCCTACCACAACTGGGGCTGCTAAGGCTACAGCTCTAGTTATGCCAGAACTTAAAGGAAAAATAGATGGAATGGCAGTAAGGGTCCCCACACCAGATGGCAGCCTTACAGATTTTACTTGTCTACTTTCTAAAGAAACAACTGAAGAAGAAGTAAACAACGTTTTTAGACATTCATCAGAAAATGGTTTAATGGGAATTCTCGGGTTTACTGATGAACCATTGGTTTCAACGGATATAGTTGGAAACCCACATTCAGCAATAATTGATTCACTTTCTACAAAAATAAATGGTGAAAAAGGAAAGCTATTAAAGATTCTTTCATGGTATGATAATGAATGGGGTTACTCTTGCAGGCTTATTGATCTACTTAATTATATCTATATAGGGAATTCAAGGCCTATTAATGAATTAAAGATAGCTGAGACTGCATAAAAATCTTATATTTTTTTTCAAATATTTTATATAAACATATATGATTACTGAATCTCAACGGGGGAATTACTAGATATGAGAGAATACAATACTTTAGATGATTTTGAATTAGATGGAAAAACAGTTTTACTTAGAGTAGATTTTAATATGCCACTTGATAAAGAATCCTTAGAAATACTTGATAAAACAAGGATTGAAAGAGTTCTACCGACAATTAAGGAACTAATAGATAACAATGCAAAAACTGTAATTCTAGCTCATCAAGGAAGAAAAGGAAGTTGGGATTTTATAAATCTAGAAAAACATGCAAAAGCATTATCCGAGCTAATAAATAAAAAAGTAAAATTTGTAGATGACATATATAAAGATAAAGCAAAAAGTGAAATTAAAAACATGCAAAACGGAGAAATCATAATCCTTGATAATGTAAGAAAACTTGATTATGAAACAGATAAAAAAACAGCTGAAGAACATTCAAAAACAGATTTTATAAAAAACTTGTATCCACTTGCAGATATCTTTGTAAATGATGCATTTGCAGCAGCTCATAGAGCACAATGCTCACTAATTGGTTTTACAGCAGTTCTACCATCAGCTGCTGGAAGACTCATGGGAAAAGAACTCTCTACTTTATCAAAGATTCTAAAAAACCCTGAAAAACCATCCATTTTTTTGTTTGGTGGAGCTAAATTTTCAGATGTAATTGTTACAATCGAGAGAATCCTAGATCAGAAAACAGCTGATAAAATACTTTTGACTGGTCTTCCTGCTAATGCATTTTTAAAATCAGAAGGTTACAATCTTGGAATTAAAAACGAAAAATCACTTGAAAAAGAAGGAGGTGGTGAAAAATTCAAAGAGATAAAAAAACTACTAGAAAAATACAATGATGAAATATATCTACCAATTGATTTTGCAATATCAAAAGAGGATAACAGAAAAGAAATAACATCTGACGAACTACCTACCGATGAAAATCTTTTTGATATAGGTGAAAAGACAATAAATAAATTCAAGGAAATTTTGAAAAATGCTAAAACTATATTTTTATCTGGACCGTGTGGTGTTTTTGAAGAAGATATTTTTATGAAGGGAACAAAAGAAATATTCAAATTTGTAGCTGAATCAGATGCTTTTTCAATAGTAGGCGGAGGGCATACTGTTGCAGCTGTAAAAAAACTAGGTCTTGAAGATAAAATATCTCATATTAGCACTGGCGGTGGTTCGCTTGAAAAGTTCATGATGGGTGAAAAACTACCAGTTGTTGAAGCTCTTAAAAAAGCAAAGAATAAACACTTACAATAAATTGGCTAATTAAAAGAAAATATCATATATTCTTTTTTCTTTTCAAAATCTACATCATGGGCTGATAGATCAGCTTGGAAGATCGCTACCTTCGCAAGGTAGAGGCCGCGGGTTCAAATCCCGCTCAGTCCATACTTTTCTATTACTGAAAATTCTTTCAACAGGCCTCCTCATTATATGTTAATTAAATTTCTCACTAGTGGTATTAGTTTTAGTTATATGATTTTTAGTGAATAATCATAACCAAAATACACAATTTCTTGTAAAAAAATAGTATTTTTTCATTCTCATTTTTATTAAAAATGTTTCTTAATACTATTTTTTTATAACATAATATACCATGTTATTACACTAGATAGGGCAAGTGCAATAATACCTGCATAATCACCTACAAAAAATGATTATAAATGTTGTAATAATCTTACTAATAGGGATGGGATGTTAAACGAACGGCAGATGGGCAGATAATTCATCATTCATTGAAAATGTAAAAGGTGCTGTTGGAATTGGAGCACTAGTAATGCTTATTGCATTTCTGGTTAGTGCCGGAGTTGCTGCCTCCGTTTTCATTCAATCAAGTAACACGTTACAAATACAATCATTAAAAACCGGAAGGCAAACAACAGAAGAATTAGCATCTGGTTTAAAAGTTAATGAAATAATTGGACAAAAAGGAGATTACGGCATACATTACCTTGGAATCCTTGTTCAACTCAAACCTGGTTCTCCACCAGTTAACTTGAATAATAGCCTGAGTTTCGCACTTAAATAAAGATTAAGTGCCTTCAGCGGTTGTATTTTTTGGGTAACAAAAATGCAAACCGTACTGAAGACACCACAGCACATAACGCCGAATAAGAATAAGACCTTTCCGATTGGAACTATCCAAATCGTTAAACAAATTTTTGAAGAATTCCATCTTCCACCAGTGCTT
>CAZFFN010000053.1:0-2466 GCA_964518165.1 uncultured Thermoplasmatales archaeon | reverse complement strand
TAGGGATGCTTTTTTTATCTTTTATGGGCTTGTAGCTCAGCTAGGCAGAGCAATCGGCTCTTAACCGATTGGCCTGGGGTTCGAATCCCCACAAGCCCGCTCTTTTTACTTGAAGGGTTTTTGCACAACAGATTTATGTCTTTATATACTGCTGTGGCATGCGGATGAGAAACTGCTCACTAAACCTTTTTTCTTTCTTTTTTCAAATATTTGGAGGTTAAAGTATGTTCAATAAATCAATTTATAAAAGGATGACTAGATCAGAAAGAGAGGTTGCCCATCTTTTAAAAGAACTCGGCATTTTTTGGAAATATGAAAAACCAGTTTATGTTCAGGATGATGATAACAGACCAAGAGTTTGGACTCCGGATTTTTACCTATGTCAATTTGCAATATATGTTGAAGTATGTGGATCCAGTAATTTTGATTATGAATATAGAAGAAAAATTTTTAAAATGAATGATTGTCAGGTGATTTTTTTGCATTTATATAAAGACACAAAAAATTGGAAGAAGCATCTTTTCAGATCTATTGAATTGTTAATGGATTATAGAAATCATAAATTTAATGAAATTAGAAGATTAGAGAATTGAATAATCTGAATTAAATTATCAACTATAATCAAAAAATAGTCTTTAATATTATGAATCATCATAATAAAATCAAGTATTTTCCAACCAAGATTTGAATTTTCAAATCTAAAGCACTCAAGTCATCACAAACGAAAAATTACAATTTTTTTTCATTGTATTTTCTATGATTTATCTGTTAAGTTAATCACAAAAAACTTTATCCTATAAATCATTGAATTTCGCTAAGATTAGGATTTTCTATTAGAGCATAGCTCATGCCAATTAAATTTATTGTATCTGTTACTATTCGTTTAATAATAGTAAATTCCTGTTCATTGTATTTTTCAATGTCTAAATTCAACCCAATTCTATTAACTCTGACTTTTGTTTTATTATTCAGTCCTGTATGGGTAATATAATGTCTCAATTCTCTTAAACAAATAAATCTATTTATTTTTCCAGGTATGTCTAGTTCATGCGGTAAATCATTTCTATTTAATGCTTTTTTTATAATTTTCTCAAGATTTATTTTCCATCCTTCCTTTTTTAAATTGGAATTATCCAGGACATATTCGATAAAATATTCTATTGCAGATATGGAGATCATTACATAGGTTCGACAGAGTGAAGGCCATATTAGAAAGGATATTTCGGGATGTTTTTCTATATATAATCTATATGCATCCTCTATCATAATCAAATCATCAGATGTAGTGTCTAAAAACTTTCTTTCCTTCATAATATCATTTAACATCCATCTACATGCAGATTAGATTTATTTCTAACAGATAATTTTTCCCAACCACTGAACCCATATTTTTCATGTAATAATTGTTTGACTTGATTTAATATTAACAATAAGTCTTCTGTTGAATCCCTACAAGTTTTTAAATTGTAAACCTGTATACCATGTACAAACTTGTTTCTCATAATTGAATAATTGTGAATTTTATTCCAATTATTACCGCCGATTACTTCAATTAAGCTTTTATGGTGAGGATCGTAAAATTGCCAGTTTTCTTTAATTGCTTCTAATCCCCTAATTTTTTTAAGCATTTTTTTTGTCATTTTAGTTGAAAAGCCGGTAGAAACAATTAATTGATTTAAAGTTCTTCTAAATGTTTTTTCGACTGTAAAAACAGTAACGACAAATGCTTCAGCGGGGTGATCATTCTCAAGTAATTTATTTATTCTTTTTATTGCATTTTTGTATCCTAATCTTGCGGAATACATAAAAATATATAATGACAAGTTTTTTTAAAACATTTTGCGATACCAATTAGTGATTTATTTCTTCAAATTCAGCTAAATAGCTTTTTTCAATATCTAATGATAAGATAATGAGGTGTAGATTTGTATATCTTCGTTGTTTTTTATTGATATTAATCACGAATGATCAATAAAAAGCATTCTTTTTTTATGATTAGTTTGATGTTTAATAATTGGAAAAACTTAAGGTTTATAGACCAATAACAAATTCTGGAGGAAAAGGGTAAATGTCTGAAAATCCTGGAACTGAAAAAGTTGAATATTTTTTAAAAGAAATCAATAATGGAAGTTATGTGATACCATATTTTCAACGTGGATTTGAATGGAAAGCTGGAATGGTTTGTGATTTAATCGAATCCGTTCTTCAAGATTATTATGCGGGTCTTTTGTTATTTTGGGATCTTAATAGAAAAGAAGCAGAAAATGAAAAGTGGGATCCTATTTGGGGGGCGCAATTAGGAAATCAACCTCCAGAAAGAGCAGTGCTTGATGGTCAGCAGAGATTATCATCATTATATTATTCAATTTATCTTGACTTTGTCAGATTAATAAGAAATACAACGTAATCTGATCTGACAAACGGTGAACAGTGTAAATCAAAACATACTTTTTCTCTTATTGATCA
>CAZFFN010000052.1:0-5322 GCA_964518165.1 uncultured Thermoplasmatales archaeon | reverse complement strand
GATGAGCATAATGAGAAAAGTGGTTATTCTGTAGCCTGCTGCATAATAGCCCACATCTGCTGCTGAATAAAATAATTGGATGAATACCTTGTCCGTGTTTTTCAACAATAGTGCTGCTACCGGGACAATGGCTAGAGGCCAAGCAAATGTAAGATAGTCTTTGATATAGGGTGTTGTTGGTTTTGCTATTTTATGTTTTCGTTTTTTAAAGAGTATAGTGGAACTAGCAATGAATCCGATCTCGCCAATGATGTAGGTGAGTGCTAAAGCAATGGGGCCATAATTCATGGTGGCCACATAGATGATGGCTATTGTTCTGATGATGGATGCAGTGATTAATGCGGATTGGCTGCAGGCGATCTCTCGTTGTGCTTTAAAGATGGTGGTAAAGTTTGCCCCTATTGAAAGAAGGGTATAATATCCTATCATAAGATAGATGGCTGTTTCATGTGTTGGTGTTTCGAATCCTCTCTGCAATACATATGTCCACACAAACAAGGACCCAATCGTTAAGATGATAAATGCGATGGTTCCCAAGAGTTTTAATGATATGAATGTGCCGTTGCAGGTGTTGTTGTCGTTGTCTTCATGGACTCGTTTGATGTGGGCGCTACCTAAACCCATGTTTGATATAAAGGTGAATAATGCGACGAACCCCATAGCAAACATGACGATGCCATAGGATGCTGGATCCATGTGTTTAGTAATAAAAAATAATGCGACGTAGGCCAGTATGCCGTCAATTAACCGTGATGTAATGATGAATGTGCTTTGTCTAGCTAACAGTGTGCCACCTCCAAAATCGCAATATATTATATTGTTTCTTTATCTTCTTTTATTTTTCACTATTTATATTTAATGCTTTTTTTAAGTATTTTATAGATTTCTTTCTTTCTTTCTCCAATATGCTTTCAACATGGGAAAAATCAATAGTAAATATATCTTTTTCATTTATATTTTCTGCCAATCTTGATTCGAAATTAAACTTATCCAATAATGTATTTATCCTGGAACTCATTGATGAAAAACCTCCACTTCTATCATAAATCACGAAGGGTTTTTCAAATAGTATAGAAAATATTGTTCCATGGAATGAGTCGGTAATTACTAGTTCTGCATCTTCAAAATAATTAATAAACTCTCTTGGCCCATCAAGATAATATTTTTTTTCTTTTATATCTGCAATTTTTACTATATCTATATTTTCATCTTTTTTCATCTTTTTTATCATTTTTTTTATTTGATATGTCTCATCTCCAAGTACATATACTAAAATATATTTTTCCATTGGTTTATTTTCTGATTTTTTTGAAAGTATCCTCCATTTTTCTTTATCCAATAACATGGTAGGATCTACTAAAAGTTCTGCATGCTTTCCAATCAATTCTTTTATAATGTTAACCCCTTCTTTTTCTCTTACAGAGAGATGAGCAAAATCAGATAGCCATTTTTTGTAATTTTTTTTATATTGTGAAGGAATTTTTGAAATGCCAAAACTTGGGGCAAATGATATCTTTTTATTACTTTTTGTAAAATTCAAAAAATCTGCGGGTTTACCATGGTTTATTGGATTCCATATCTGATCGCTTCCTGCAATAAACCAATCATATTTTTCTTCATTTTCGATATTGAATTTTTTTTCATTTAAATAATATTTTGAGAAGGTTTTAAACACATTAATTTTCTTTTTTATTGTTTTTCCATATATTTTTTTTTTAATTATTTTCTTAGCCTCTAACTGTTTTTTTTTATTGCTCATACTTCTAAATGTTTTAATTTTATCTACTATTTTTTTAGGTTTTTTTTCATTTGGTGTTATAAGTGTATTAACTTCAAATCCTTGAGATTGTAAAATCTGTTCTAAAGCATAATTTTGTAATTTATTTCCATAATTTTTTATGGAATCTACAGTTATTATTCCAATCTTCTCCATTTTTATTTCCTCAAAACAAATCTTTTAAAAAAACGATATGTGCTTTTTTTTACATTATATGTATTGAAATAGTTATATATCTTCATCTTCTTTTTAGTTATATTTTCTATAGAATTAAAAAAATTTTCTCCTTTTTTTGTTTTTATCAACACCTGAGATGTGCCATTTTCGTTTTTTAACTTTGGGGGAACACTCCAAAAATCTCCTATTGTTATATCGCCAATTCCTTTTTGATTATACTTGCATGATTTACATGACTCTCTAATAATCGAATTATCTAGATATGAAATGTAATATTCATCTTCTGATTTATCTTTATCGTATATTTCCCCATTGGAAAAATTTACCATCAATCTCGATGATTTTGACCACCCGTTTCTTTTATCTCTAAATGAAATTGACTCAATTTTTCTACCTTTACTGATCTTTTTTATATGTTCTTCAAAATAATGATTGCTTTTTGGTAATCCGTGGCAGAGGAGATCACATAATATCATATTTTCTGTGTTGCATTTTTTCTTAACTGCTTCAATATGACATGGTAAACCGACGAATAATATTTTTTCTTTTGAATCTTTTATTTTTTTTATTACATTTGCAGGATTAGATGGTACATATTTACTGCCACGCATTTGTTTTATTTCTTCCAAATCATTTGATATTATGTATCTTGCTTTGAGGCCATCCCAAACTACGCCAACTACACTACCACTATCGTCAATCATTTTCTTTGCCAATTCAAAAAATATTCCACCTGATGAACTATTGGATAAATTTTTTTTGTCGTTCGACCAAGCTACAAATTTTTTCATATTTTCTTCGCCTTATCATCAAAAAGAATATCAAAATGAGGTTTGCTAAAATCAATCCCATGGTATTTTACACCCCATTCTTTCATTTGTTTTTTTGTAAATTCTTCCCAATTTTCTCCTTGAGGTTTTCCTCTTGCCGTCCATAATATTATTTTGTTTCCTTCTTCAAAAAGTTTATTTATTTTATCTATGTGTTCTCTAATTGGTTTTGCTTGATCATATTTTCCATATGTTTTGTTGCATAATGTTCCATCTATGTCAACTCTATATATTTTCATAATTTTCACCAATTAATTTTGCTAGTTCAAAATCTTCTTTTGTATCTATATCGATGCCTTCGAATATTGATACTACTTTTATATATGGATCGTTGCTTACTCTTTTATTTGTCCTCTTGAAAAGATCTTCGTAAAATATATATGGCCCACTTGTTTCTATGTATACTGGCTCAGTGGTCTGTGTGAATCCTATTTTATCTGTTTTGAAGTTTAATGGTTCTCCCATATACCATGCAAAATTTTGATGTCTTACCACTGCAAAAGAAGAGTGATATGTGTCCCTTTTTACAACTTTTTTCAACATTTCTTCAATTGTTTCTGATTTTATTAGGGGTGAAGTTGCATGATGCATTATCCATATATCTGCATGCTCTTTTTTTATTAAGGCTTTTATTATGTCGTGTATATTTTTGTCATCCTCATCTAATTCTTTTGGTCTTTTTATAAATTTATGTTCCGTATCTATGTATTCTTCTATTTTTTCATCACTGCAGTATACTATTACTTCATCTATTCCTCTCACTTTGCTTAGTGCATTTATGCTCCATTCTACCAAAGTTTTTCCATTTATTTTCATTATGTTTTTGTTTTGTAGCCTCTTGCTGTTCATTCTAATTGGAACTGCTGCTTTAACTTTCATTTTTTAATTTCCTCCATCAACTTTTTAAATTGTTTTGGCAACAAACTTTGATCCCCATCTGAAACTGCTTCATCTGGTTTTGTGTGCACTTCTATCATCAATCCATCTGCTCCTGCAGCTAATGCTGCTTTTGCAATGGCTGGTACTATGTCTCTTACCCCAGTTCCGTGACTTGGATCTGCTATTACTTCACGTCCCTTTTTTTTAAGGATTGGTATTGCATTTATGTCAAAAGTATTTCTTGTTGCTGTTTCAAATGTTCTTATTCCTCTTTCACATAGTATTACGTTCTTATTTCCATTGTTTTCTATATATTCAGCCGATAAAATAAATTCTTTTATTGTTGCCATAAACCCTCTTTTTAATAGTATCGGTTTTTTTGTTTTACCTACTTCTTTTAATAGATTATAGTTCATCATATTTCTAGATCCTATTTGGATGATATCTACATATTTTTCAAATATTTCTAAATCTCTGACATCTACCATTTCACTGACAACTTTTAAACCTACTTCATCTCCGACTCTTTTCAGATATTCTAATCCTTTTTTTCCAAGCCCTTGAAAACTATGTGGCGATGTTCTTGGCTTAAATGCTCCCCCTCTTAGATATTGTGCTCCCGCATCTTTCACTTCGTGTGCAATTTCTAGCAATGTTCCATATGTTTCTATTGAACATGGTCCTGCAATTATTTTCATATAATGTCCTCTAATCTTTTTCTTTCAAATACTTCGAGTTTTCCACCAACAGTGGCATTGTATATTTTTCTACCATCTGCTTCAAATGCTTTTTTACAGATTTCATATCTTTCCATTAATATATTGAATCGATTGCTATAAGATAGCGGTGTTTTTTTTTCTATATTGAACTTGTGTTTTTTCCCGTCGAAATGATGTTGACCGGAGTAATCACAATCACACCCCAGCAAGTATACTTCCTTAAAACCCATATAATATGCAATTTGTAGTGTACTAACTACTACACTTACGCCTCGTTCCATAATTCCTTTTTTTAAATCCTTAGTGAAATAATATGGTTTTTTCTTTTTTAGTGGTTTCCTTTTTATTAGTATTGGTTCATATTTTTCAAATTCTTTAAACTTTTTTTCATTTTCTACATATCTTAATGCAGCCCAGCTTGATAAAAAAAATGCATCTACATCTAAATTCAAAAGATTTTTTGAGTATGCATCAAACACATCTATATCACACACGGACCAATATTTGCATTTAATATCGAACTGATTTAAAGCCTTGAATAGTGAGTTTACTCCAATTAATATTTCACCATTTATTTTCGAAAAATCTGTTTTATTTAAAGAAGGTCCTGTTGCAATAATAAAACCTCTTTCATCTTTATGAATGTCTTTATATTTTTTAATTTCTTTGTTTCTTTTTTCAAACTTTTTTTTATTTTTAAAAGATAAATAATTTTTCCAAGTTTCGATTGTATTCTCACTGAAATAATCCCAGCAAGGATTACTCTTTATTTTTTTCCCTATTTTTGCACTATCTGCAATATATTTAAGATCCATTAATATCCTCACTTGCTTTTTATTATACTCTTCATCTTTTTCTAAACCTTTTTTTAATTTTTTGCTTTTGCAATAACATACGTTCCATGTAATATTCCTATTTTATCAAATACTTTTATTTTAGT
>CAZFFN010000051.1:0-10090 GCA_964518165.1 uncultured Thermoplasmatales archaeon | reverse complement strand
TTGAAGACCAACAACTGAAAAATCTTTTACATCCGCAAGTAAAGCTGCTGCAGGTATTCCTACATAGCCCATACCGATAACAACTATTTTTTGTGACATATGCTTTTTCGGAATGGTAAAGTGTATTTTAAAGGTTACTACCGGTTAATATCTTTTCCTGTTTTTTCTTTTTGATGCATACTTTTTTCTACTTCAGTTTCAAGAAGAGCTAGTATTTTTTCTCTCACTTTCAAAAAATTTTCATCAGTATAATCCCTAGGCTTTGGTAAATCAACATTCACAACACCTTTAACCTTTCCAGGTCTAGCAGTCATTACAAAAACTTTATCAGCTAGATACACAGCTTCGATAACACTATGAGTAACAAAAACCACTGTTTTTTTAGTTTTTTCCCAGATGTTTTCAAGTTCAACTTGCATTTGTTTTCGAGTTTGGGCATCTAACGCACCAAAAGGTTCATCCATCAATAGTACCTCTGGGCGGTATGCTAACGCACGAGCAATTCCCACTCTTTGTTTCATACCTCCTGAGAGAGTATGAGGAAAAGCATGTTCAAATCCTTCAAGACCAACCATTTTTATGTATTTCATAGATTCTTTTGCTGCTTCTTTTTTAGAGATTCCTTTCAACTCCAATCCAAATGAAATGTTTTTAAGTACAGTTTTCCAAGGATATAACGCAAAATCTTGAAATACAAATCCTCTATCAGGCCCTGGTTTTTTTATCTGTTTTCCATCTAAAAATATTTTTCCACTAGTAGGTTTGTCAAAACCAGCAAGAAGATACAGTAACGTTGATTTTCCGCAGCCGGATGGGCCTAAAACAACAGCGAATTCATTTTCATTAATATCCATATTTACTTTGTCAAGTGCTACTACTTTTTTTCCATTTTCAAAAGTTTTTTGGATATCTTTTATTTTTATTTTAACGTGATTTTTTTCCATTTTTATCCCTCCGTTACCATACCCCATTTAACAACAGTCCTTTTTTCAATAAATAAAAGTAATCTATCTAATAACAAACCAGCTATACCAATAATCACAAGCCCAAGAAACATTGTTTCAATCACATTTGCCATTCTAGCAGTAAAAATCATTTTTCCAACTCCCCATCTAACCATAGCAGCAAGCATTTCAGCACCAACTAGAGCGCGCCATGAATAACCTATTGCTAATCTGAGCCCAGGTATCAGAGAAACTAATGAACCTGGTAAAAGAACAGATTTAAATAATTCATATTTACCCGATCCAGCAATTTTTCCTGCGTTTATAAGATTTTTATCTACTGTTTTAATTCCATGAATCATACTGTAAGTTATAGCAAAAAAACCTCCAAGAAAAACGGCAGCTATTACTGTTTCATCACCTAAACCCAATGTTATTAGTAAAACAGGAACCCATGCAATGGTTGGAATTGAAATTAACAAACTTAAAATGGGTGAGGCAACATCTGAAAATAATTTTTTTAATCCAATTGACGTTCCAAAAATAATGCCAAGTGATACAGCACAAATATATCCAATCATTAATCTGTAAAGACTACCTGATAAATGCTGGAGTAAAATATCTTGTTCAAATGTTAACTGAGAAAATTTTATATAAATCTCAGATGGAGCAGGTAATTGATTAATTAAATCTAATTGAGATACAAGTTCCCATATTGGTATTACAACAAAAAACGGAAGAATGAAAAAGAATATACTTTTAAGCAAAGGAAGAATTGTTTTTTTAAGATTCTTGTTCATGCATCACACCCCATCTATCTATTGTTTTTTTCTCGATTTCACGAATTATTGTTTTTTCTATAGTAAAGAAAACAATTGCTATTATGATAATTCCTGCATATACAACAGTTACATTCAAGTATTCATATGCATCCCATATCATATAACCTAAACCATATCCTGTTGCTGCAATAAATTCTACTGCAATAACGGTTCTCCAACAACGAGCTAACCCTAATTTTGTTCCAATTATTATATGAGTTAATGAATGAGGAAGATATACTTTTAAAAAAACATCTTTTCTATTTGAACCCATTATTTTTGCTGCATTAACATAGTTTTTATCAATGCTTCTAACTCCCATTGAGACATTGTATACTATAGGAAAGAAAGCAACTATTATCCCAATGAGTATTATTGTTGGATTTCCAAAACCAAACCATATTATAAAAAGTGGGGCCATTGCAATACCCGGTACTGCCATTATTGTTGTTATTAAAGGATCAAAAAAACGGTATATATGTTTATTATATCCCATTACCAATCCTGATGAAATACCAATTAGCATTGCTATAAAAAAAGATAAACCTAAGCGATAGAGAGTAGTTGTTAGATGTCCTAGTATCTCATAAAAATTTTCGTACAATTTAAAAAATATTAAACTTGGTTTTGAAAAAAGTGCTAATTGTAATATTTCATAATTTACAAATAGTTCCCAGATTAAAAAAAATAAAAAAATGGTTATTATAGCGAGAATGCTGCCAAATTTTTTCTGAATGTTCATAGTGAGTTCACTAATTATTGTTCTCTAAGTGCTTGTGCTTCTTCTAGGAAACTTGTATCCCATCTTAAAGTAGGTATGCTATCAATTTTTCCTTGATCATATAGAAATTGCGCTGTATCATTTATCGCGTCAAGAATATCACTATTTAGATCTACTGTGAAATCAATTCTGTTAAACATTGTTAAGAATGCATCTGAGGATACTTCTACTCCTTGAGCTAATGATGCTTCTGCAGCTAATGATGCTGCCTGCCCAGGGTTGTTTTTTATCAGTTCTGCTTTATCCATATGGGCTGCAAGGAAACTAACTATTTCATCTCTATTGTCTTCAGCATAACCAAGTGTGGTATGAAGACAAACTGGTACAAGGGCTATATCTCCAAAGGATCTTAAAACTCTGCCCATTCCTTGAGCTTCAGCTATTCCAGGGGTTGGTTCCCATGCTGTAAAGGCTTCAATTGATCCTGATTCAAGAGCAGAGATCATATCTTCTACATTAAGATTAACCCATTCAAAATCACCCCAATCAAGAGATTCATTTTGTTCAAAGTATCTTCTTAATACTTGTTCTGCCCCTGTACCAAGTCTTGTTGCAACAGTTTTTCCTTTTAAATCCATCCATGTTTGATATGTTGAATCTTTTCTAACAATGGTAGAATATCTATCTCCCTGTTGTATCGTGCCTATTATTACTACATCATCCGGTAAAGAGTTAAATAATGATACTGTTTTACTATCTGAACCACAATTTATATCCATGTTACCTGAGATTAACGCTTGATTGTTCTCCCCACCTGAGCTAAAAAGTATGTGTTCTACTTCTATATCGTATTTACTCCAGAAGTCTTTTCCATTCAGTAAAAATTCTCCAGGGTAATATTGTCCTCCATATCTTATTTTTCCTGTTTCTACTTCTTCTTTTATACAACCCGAGAAAACACTAACTGTAACCAATGTTATTGCTACTATCACTAATATCATTTTAATTTTTTCATTTTTTCTCATTTTTTTCACCAATTCTGTCGTTAATCTCTGTTAGCATATATAAGTTTTTCTTTTATGGAGGAAAGCATCCTTAATAGGCAAAAATTTTATAAATATATATGCCATTATTGTCCTAATGAGGAGAAAATATGTTATATAAGGCATTAACCGAAAAAATAATGATATCAAATGAGGATTTTATTTTAGAACTAAAAAAGATACTTATAGAAAAAAATATGACCGCCTTAGATTTTTCAAAAAAAACCAAAATACCAGAAAGCACATTATACAAAATACTTTCAAATCCAAAAAAAGATTTTAGAATATCTACTCTCAGACAGATAATAAATACAGTTAGAGAAATGGAAGAAAGCAGGCTTAAAGGATATAATATCGCAATAATTACCACCCGGGAAGCATTAGATAGTATAAGTAAGTCAATTAAGGTAAAAGATAAAACAATAAAAATAAAAGAATATCCTGCAAATACCATAGAAGAAGAAATAATTCAGGGTATACACGCCCAAAAAGAAGGAGTAAAAGGGATAATTTGTGGACCTGTTGCAGCTACAACAATAGAAAAAGTTGTGGATATACCTGTAATATCAATTAAATTTGATAGAGAATTATTAATAAAATCCATAAAAAATATATCAAATAAAATATAAAAATACAATGGCGATTAAAAAATTGAAATAAGTTTTATCAAATTAAGAAACACGTTGGCGGAAAGTAAAAAATAGACTGCATTCCATTAATGGGGCAGATGTTAGTAAGAAAGGGGACACTCATTTAGTGACGATATTGGAAGAAGTGGCTATTGTTTTTGAATT
The DNA here is from genome assembly GCA_964518165.1 of uncultured Thermoplasmatales archaeon. GTDB lineage: Archaea > Thermoplasmatota > E2 > DHVEG-1 > DHVEG-1 > CAYZTD01. The sequence continues at coordinate 5,767 of CAZFFN010000051.1, read as the reverse complement.
GAGCCATTCAAGTTATTTTATTCAAGAAGATATTATTAATCTTAATAGTATAAATATCATAGAAATAGATGAGGAATAATCCTAAAATACTTATCAATTGCACTGAAAAATAGTAAAATAGAATCAATGTTAATGATATAGAAACTTGGATTGTTTATGGTTTGAGAAAATGTTAAAAATACGTAAGTATATTTAATAAAAATTCTATACTACTTGATAAACTGAAAAATAAATATCTAATGTGAACCGATGATAAATATATTAAAAAACGAAAAATCAGTTTGGGATCTTTATACTAAACCAGAGGAATATTCTAACTTATACCGTGATAAACATTCTCGTTTTCTCCATAAATTTGAAAAAAATAGAAATCCATTTAATCCCATTGTTTCAGAGTATCTTTTTGAAAAAGGAAAAAAAATGAAGTGGCCTAAAGGTTATCAGTTTGGTGTGTGTTTAACTCATGACATAGATCATATATATCCTTCCATTAAATATCGTGGATTTACTGCTTTAAAATACGGGTTGAAAGGATTATTTAAAAAAAGTTTTAATCGTATGTTTGGTCGTGACAATCCGTATTGGAATTTTAGTGAGATTATTGACTTAGAAAATGAATATGATGCCAAATCAACTTTTTATTTTTTAGCATCAAAAAAAGACATTCTTGGATCTAATTATAATCCTAAGGACCTTACTGATGTTTTTAATGTTATCAATGACGCAGATTGTGAGATTGGTCTTCATGGAGGCTATTATTCGTTTAACAATCATGATGCGATAATAAAAGAAAAAGAACGGCTTGAAGAAATCGCAAAAGTAGATATTAAATCCTATAGAAATCATTATTTACGTTTTAAAACACCTGAAACATGGGAAGTATTAAAGAAAGCAGGTATTCTTTGTGATAGTACTTTTGCTTATGCTGATACGTTTGGGTTTCGTAACGGTCTGTGTCATCCGTTTAAACCATTTAATCTTAATACAAATCAAACAATTGATATTTGGGAACTACCCTTAAACGTGATGGATCTTACGTTGTTTAAATATATGGGATTATCTGTAGAGGACGCATGGGGGAAATGTAAAAAGTTAATAGATAACGTAATACCATTACACGGTTTAGTTACCATACTCTGGCATAATTCATCTTTTGATGATATCTATCGACCGGGTTGGGGTAGATTATATGAGAAAGTGCTTGATTACGGTCATAGTAAAAATGCATGGATGACCTCATCTGAAAATATTACAAAATGGGTTAATAAAAATGATTGGTGGAAGTAAAGAAAAGATAACAGTGCTTGCAACTGATGCAGATCGGAAAAATGCTCTAGCCATTGTTCGATGTTTGGCTAAAAAAGGATATACCGTGTATTGTGCAGGTCATCAAAAACAGAGTATGTGTTTTCTTTCAAAATATTGTTCTAAAAAATTTATATATACTCATCCTGAAAAAAATACTGATGATTTTGTGAATGATATAGAACACATAGTTAAAAATAATAATATTGATATTCTTCTACCTGTAAGTGCTAGTGCTACGATTCCCCTCTCTTTTCATAAGAAAAGATTAGAACAAAATGTTACTATTCCGATATCAGATTATGAAATAATTTCAAAGGCGCATAATAAAGAAACAATGTTAAAAATTGCGGAAAAATGTAATGTTCCTATTCCACAAACTTTTTCTCCAAAAAATATTGAAGAAGTTCAAGACTTAGCAGATTCCGTAACATATCCTGCAGTTATTAAACCCAGAAAAAGCAGTGCTTCTCGTGGAATACAGTATGTTCATTCAAAAAAGGAGTTATTAGCTAAATATCCGATTTACGGCGAAGTAGATAAAACATTTGATTTCTCTCACCCATTAATACAAGAATATATACCTGGTGAGATTCATGATGTATGCATATTGGCCAATAATGGAAAAACACGAGCAGGTCTTACTCAAAAACGTATTTGGACATATCCAGTTAATGGTGGTGGAGGAGTAGTTAATCAAACAACTGATGAACCAGATTTAATGAAAATGGCTGAAAGATTAACCAAATCTCTTAATTGGAATGGAGTAACTCAAGTGGAATTTAAAATTGATTCAAGAAATGATAGTCCTAAACTTATGGAAGCAAATGCAAAATTTTGGGGAACATTAGAATTATCAATTGCGGCAGGAATCTGTTTTCCCGATTTATTATGTCAACTAGCGTTAGATCAAGATTTTGAAGAAACTTTTGAATATCAAAAAAATCTAATGTTTATATGGATAAATGCTGGTTTTTTTTCAAATTTTTTACAATCTGATAGTCTCATCCATTCATTAAAAACAAGTAGGAATTTCATAAAGCAAAAATATGAAACTAATATTTCTTATGATGATATTGTTCCTCATGTTTTTCTTTTCCGAGATTTTTTTAAATCATTAAAAGATACCATTCAAAAGACATGAGTCTTTCAATAAAAAATATGTATATTAAGGATGTGTGAAACTAAGTGAAAAGTTTAATGATTCTTGCAAAACCGTATCCTTCAGATGCTCGCGTTTATCCGGAAGCACAATCATTAATAAAAGAAGGACATGAAATAACGCTTTTATCATGGGATAAAAATGCTAATAATCCCAAAAAAGAAACACTCGATGGAATCAATGTAATTCGAAGTCCTAATTCAAAATTTATGGATATGTTACCTTATGATATTTTTAGATTGCATTGGTGGTGGAAAAAAGGATACAGAGATGCATTAAAATTGTTTGAAGAAACTCATTTTGATGTAGTTCACTGTCATGATCTTTCTTCCCTTCCCATCGGAGTAACGTTAAAGAAAAAGCTTGATGTCAAACTTGTGTATGATGCTCATGAGATATGGGGATATATGATCTCTAGAGATATGCCTACTTTTATCTCAAATTATGCGTTTAAGATTGAAAAAAAATTGGTTCCTAAAGTTGATCACGTCATTACTGCTGAAAATACATATAATACGTATTTTGAAACACTTGGTTGTGATTCGATTACAAGTATTCTCAATTGTAAAGATTTGATGGATACTACTTATCATCCCCCTGAAAATAATGTGTTTACCATTGTATATATTGGAGTTTTGAATAGATCAAGGTTTTTTCCTGAAAATATAAAGATTCTAGGTAAAATAAACAAGGTGAAGTTTGTTATTGCAGGCAAAAAAGAGAATATGTATCATGAAGTAGAAGAATTAAGTAAACAATATCAGAACATAAAATTCTTGGGAACTATTCCTTATAATCAGGTGATATCTGAAACGATGAAGGCGGATGTAATTCTGTGTATGATTAAACCTAATGATATTAATAACAAGATAGCTTCAGCCAACAAACAATTTGAAGCCATGGTTTGTGGCAGACCGATTATATGTACGAAAGATACTCGAAGTGGCGAAATAACTAAGGAGGAATCCTGTGGACTTGTCGTAGAGTACTCAGAGGAAGGATTAAAGGAAGCTATCATCAAATTAAGAGATTCACCCGCACTTTGTGAAGAACTTGGAAAGAATGCTTTACATGCAGCTGTTAAAAAATATAATTGGGCTATTGAAGAAAAAAAATTATTAAATGTCTATGATAAGGTGGCAAAATGAAATCAAAAATATATACTAAAATTAATAATAAAGAGATGAAGACCTGTGTAATAGGATTAGGATACATGGGTCTACCATTACTTGAATTAATTAGTGAAAAAGGTTTTCCAGCTATTGGTTTTGATATTGACGAAAGTAAAGTGAAGTTAGCTATAGGTCAAGGACTAAAAGCTACTGATAAACCGGAACATGCATTTAAGGAGGTTGATTGTGCCATTATTTGTGTGCCAACACCAATTAGGAAGAATCATCAACCTGATTTGAAATTTGTTGAATCAGCTACTGAGATGATAGCTGTTCACTTGCAAAAAGATAGCATTGTAATATTAGAATCAACCGTTGCACCTGGAACTACCGAAGAAATCGTGGTACCTATTCTTGAAAAATCCAATCTAAAAGCTAGTGAGGACTTCTTTGTCGCTAATTGTCCAGAACGAATTGATCCCGGGAATAAAAAATGGACAGTTCGAAATATTCCTCGTGTGGTTGGTGGGATCAGTAGAGAAAGTGCAGATATTGCGTATTTGTTTTATTCAAGTATTTTGGATGGAGATGTGCTTAAATTAACCTCAGTGAAAGCATCTGAAGCCGTAAAAATCATTGAAAACACATTTCGTGATGTGAATATTGCTTTTGTGAATGAGCTTGCTAAATCATTTGATAAGATTGGTGTTGATATCGTTGAGGTTATTCGGGGCGCGTCTACAAAACCATTTTGGTTCATGCCTCATTATCCGGGTTGTGGGGTCGGCGGTCATTGTATCGCGGTTGATCCCTACTATTTAATTGAAAAAGCAGAAAACGTTGGTTTCAGTCATAAATTTTTGAAATCTGCTCGAGAGATTAATAATAGCATGCCTGAGTACACCGTTCAAAAGGTTTTGATCGGTCTTAACTCTATTGGGAAAAGCGTTAAGGGTTCAGATATTGCGGTATTAGGATTATCTTATAAAGGTGGTGTTGGCGATACTCGTGAAAGTCCAGCTTTTCCCATTATTGATCAACTCAAAAAACTTGGTGCTAATCTCACAATTTTTGATCCTTATTGTTTAGATCAATCTAGCGTTGGATCGCTTGATGAAGCATTGCATCGTGTCGATTGTATTGTTGTAGTAACAGATCATCCTGAATTTAAAGCTATTTCTGCAGAATTACTTTTAAAGAATAACATTAAAATCGTTGTTGATGGTAGAAATATTTTTGAAAAGGAAAATATAACAAGTAAAGGTATTTATTACATGGGCATTGGTAGAAGTGGTGACTGAGTACGATGAGAAACGTTTTCTTTGTTACTATCGATGCTTTACGAGCAGATCGATTAGGTTGTTTGGGTTACAACCATCGTATAACTCCTAATATTGATAAGTTTTCAAAGGATGCTTCATTGTTTAAAAAAGCGATTGCTCCAGGTTCATACACTTTTATTTCCTTTCCATCATTTCAGACCTCATTATATCCATCCGAATATTTCATTCGAAAAGGAAATGCTGAAACAATTGCAGGTTTTTTACAAAATAATGGATATACTACAGTCTCATTGAATTCCAACCCTCATTCATCCGGTAAACTTGATGTTGGTTTTGATTTTTTTGATGATCTTATGAAATACTCTGAGTTTGAAAAATCATCAGAGAAAATAAAAAGAAAAATTAGTAAATATCTTGGTAAACAAAGCAGAATCACAAATATTTTAAAACGGTTTATGTCTAAATCTTCAGCCCATATTGCAAAACCATATGCTGAAGCTGAGCTTATGAACAAAGCTGCTTTCAAATGGCTAGAAGGTTATTCCTTTGAAAAACCTTTATTTTTCTGGATTCATTATATGGATCCTCATTATCCTTATATGCCACCTCTTTCATACAATGATATTGAAAAAAAAGAAATGGTAAAACTGAATAGATTATCTAGGAATCAATGGTCCAATAAAAGTAATAAACCTCTATCGAAAGAAAACATCGATAAAATTAGTTGTCTTTATGACGGAGAGGTAAGATATGTTGACGAGTATATTGGTCGATTTTTTAAATTTCTCAAAGATAAAGGATTATTTGATGAATCCATCATTTTTTTGTTTTCTGATCATGGTGAATTACTAGGTGAACATGGACAGTTTTCTCATCTTTCGCGTAATATATACCATAATCAGTTA
>CAZFFN010000050.1:0-5025 GCA_964518165.1 uncultured Thermoplasmatales archaeon | reverse complement strand
AAAGATGAACTTCCCAGTAAAGAACATGGAAAAATGATGGATGCGATACTTACTTCTTGTATTGATCATGGTGTAACACCGCCTACTGCAATGGCCTCTAGAATTATTGCATCTGGAGGTGTTCCTCTTCCTACAGCTGTTGCTGGAGGTGTTCTATCTATTGGTGACTCTCATGGTGGAGCAATTGAAAAAGGTGCAAAATTTTTACAAGATGGAATTAAAAGGATGAAAGAAGAAAACCTTTCTATTCGGGAAACTGCAGAAATTCTTGTAAAAGAATCTCGTGAACAGAAAAAAAGAATTCTAGGTTTTGGTCATAGAGTTCATTCTTCTGATCCACGTACAAAAAAACTCTTTGAACTTTCAGATGAATTAAAAATTACTGGTAATCATATAAAACTATCAAAAAGAATTGCAGTTGAACTTGAAAAACAAATCGATAAAAAAATTCCGATAAATGTTGATGGTGCTATTGCAGCAGTAATTTCAGATATGGATTTTGACTACAGGCTTGGAAAAGCTTTCTTTTTAATTGGTAGAGTAGCTGGGCTTACAGCTCACGTATATGAAGAACAAACCATGTTTAAACCAATGCGGAAAATGTTTACAGCTGATGTTGAATATGATGGTGTAAAAGAGAAAGGTTTGTAGAATTCAGATAAAGTATATATAACATTAACATCATATATATTTAATGTTAAGGTGATATTAATATGGTTCAAGCTTTGATCGATATAAAGGATAAGACAAACAGAGTTCTAAATATAATTAAAGCAAAATATGGACTTAAAGATAAAAGCCAGGCTATTGATATTATGGTTGAACAATATGAAAAAGAAATTCTTGAACCCGGACTTAGGCCTGAGTACATTAAAAAAGCAAAAAAAATAATGGAAGAAAAACCAATCAAAGTTGGAAAACCTAAGGATCTTAGAAAAATGATGGATATGAAGTAAAATGTATGATTTATACATTAAACCTTCACTTAAAAAGAAACTAAAAAAATTGGCAAAGATTAATCCCAAACAAGCTGAGATTATTACTAAGAAAGTCGAAAAAATTGTTATAAATCCTTATAGATATAAAAATCTTAAAAGTCCTTTGGATAATTGGAAAAGAGTTCATATTGACAAACACTTTGTTTTAACTTTTTCAGTTGATAAACAAAAAAAGATTGTAGTTTTAGAAGATTATGCTCATCATAAAAAAATTTACAAATGATAGGTTTATAATTAAATAAAATTTGTAAGCTATAAAAGTGGAGAATTAAAAATGGGAAAAACAATAATTCAAAAAATATTCGAGAATCATTCCAAACAAAAAGCAAATGTTTCGGATATTATAGATATAGATATAGATGTTAGAGTTGCCCGAGATTTTGGTGGTGCAAATGTTGTAAAAAATCTTGAGGAAAACAATTTATCTCTTGATGATCCAAAAAAGACCTTTTTTACATTTGATTGTAACCCTGGAGGATGCGATCAGAAATATGCAGCTAATCAACATATCTGCAGACAGTTTGCAAGAAAAAATGGAATAAAAGTTTTTGATATAGATAAGGGTATTGGAACACATATTGTAATTGATGAAGAAATAGTTAAACCAGGAGAAACTATAGTTTCAACTGATTCACATGCTAATATTCTTGGTGCCTATGGAACATTTGGCCAAGGTATGGGTGATAAAGATATTGCTCATGCATGGGCTCACGGAAAGATATGGTTTAAAGTACCTTCTACAATAAAACTTGTATTAAAAGGAAAACCCTCAAAAGATGCAACTCCAAAGGATATTGTTTTAAAACTTTTAGAAGAACTAGGTGCCAACGGTCTACTTGGATATGCATCTGAGATATATGGTGAATACATTGATGATCTATCACTTGATGGAAAAATTACTATTGCATCTATGGCAACTGAGATGGGTGGAATAATAATTCTATTTCCAAATAAAGATGGTTTCTCTGCTGATTCAGATGCAGAGTATGAAAAAACAATCGAGGTTGATATCTCAGATGTTAAACCTTTGATTGCTAGACCGGGTCATCCAGAAGATGTTGTAGAAGTATCTAAATTAAAGGATGTAAAGGTTGATTCTGGTTTTATTGGAAGCTGCACAAATGGAAGAATGGATGATATGAGGGCAGCAGCAAAAATTCTAAAAGGAAAAAAGATTGCACCTGGAAGGGTTTTAAAGATAGTTCCTGCGACTAATAAGATATGGAAAAAGTGTCTTTCCGAAGGAATTATTAAAATCTTTAAAGATGCAGGAGCACTAGTAGGCAGCGCGGGATGTGCAGGATGTGCTGCAGGACAAATCGGCCAGACTGGTAAAGACGAAGTAGAAGTTTCAACTGGTAACAGAAATTATGTTGGAAAACAAGGTAAAGGTAATGTATATCTAGCAAGTCCTGAAACTGTTGCTGCAAGCCTAGTTTCTGGGTATATTACTTCAAAAGATAGTATTTCAGAAGAACCAACTAATGTAGCAATAAAAAAAGACAAAAATTTTGAAAGTAAGAAAGAAAAAACCAAGATTGATTCACCTCTAAAACTTGAAGGTAGAGCATGGGTTATAAAAAAAGACAATATTGATACAGATATGATATATCACAATAGGTATCTTTCTATTACAGATATTTCAGAGATGGGAAAGTACACTTTTGATAACTTAGAAAGTTATGAGGATTTTTCAAAAAAGGCAAAACCTGGAGACATTGTTATAGCTGGTAAAAACTTTGGATGTGGAAGCAGCAGACAGCAGGCTGTTGACTGTTTTAAAAGCCTTGGAATTAGCCTTATTATTGCTGAATCATTTGGATCTATTTATGAGAGAAACGCAATCAATAATGCTATGCCTATACTTGTATGTGAAAATGTTACAGAAAAAATTGATGACAAAGATGAAATTGTTGTAGATTTAAAAACTGGCGAAATCTATAATAAAACAAAAGACACTATGATAAAAGCCAAACCTTTTTCAAAATCACAAATTGAAATATACAAGCGTGGCGGGCTTTTAAGTTAATTCAATCAGTTAAAATAATCTCTTTTTTATCTAATAATTAATTTGAATTTTTTCATTTGTATTGGTACAATTTGGGCTTTTGTGCTAAAAAATATATATATCATATAATATAAAAGATAATTAATTCAAAGCGATGTGATAAATATGAACAAAAAAATAATTGTATTACTTGTACTAATTTCACTAATAATTACAAGTACAAATGTTTTAGGGAATAAATTACATAAAGAAATTTTTTCAAAAGAATATAAATCAGATGAAGTTGTAACTAATGAGCTTTCAATTTATAAAGCAAAGAATTTGATTGATAAAAATTACTTTTCTAATATTGTAGATTTAAGATCAATAGAAGACTTTAAGAAGTCTCATATTCCAGGTTCAATATCTCTTGAATATAATGGATGTCCGGATTGTATTAAAATGGGTCTAGAGGGTTTTGAAAATAAAAACTTAATTCTATATAGTTTTGAGGGAAAAATTAGTAGATATGTCGCAGATTTTTTATCTAAAAATGATTTTTCTCACGTATTTAGTTTAAAGAAAGGTTTTAGAGATTGGTTAAATTCTGGATTTTTAACAGTTAGCTCTTCAGATGATAATTTTTGTTCATATAATTCTTTTTCACAAGATAAAATTGCAAGATATGGTCTGATAATTGATTCTAGTCCTACACATGAAAGCATATCATATTATGGAGAACATCCTGATTCACATGATTGGAGGAATTATAATGGAAATTGGCTTACTAGAGTAAAGGATCAAGGTACTTGCAGGTCATGTTATTCTTTTGCTACTGCTGCTGCAGTTGAATCCAAATTAAAAATAATGAAGGGAGATCCAAATTACAGAGATACCGCAAGTTTTGGTGGTGATAATAATGGCGAGATTGATTTTTCGGAACAATTTATTGTGTCTTGTGGACTGGATTGCTACCGTAATCAGGGTATCCTTGGATGCTTAGGGGCTACTTTTGTCAAAACCTTAGATTTTGTTGAAACTCATGGTATGATACCCGAATCTTATTTTGAGTATGATAGTTATAATTTTTTTAATTCTAATTCAGATAATTTCTTAACACACTCAAGATGTGGTGGAGATGATAAAAAGATCGGTTGGTCACATAGGATTTTTAAACCTGATTTTAAAATTTTATCTCGTTATGATGACGAACAACTCAAATCAGCTCTATTTAATGAAGGGCCAATAGTTACTACTATGATTGTGTATGAATCGATAGATGGATACAAAGAAGGTGAAATTTACCAACCAAAGCCTGGAGAATCACCAATAACTGATCAGTACGGTAATCTTATGGGGCATATGATTACTATAGTTGGTTATAATGATAATGGTGGCTATTGGATTTGTAAAAACAGTTGGGGTGAAGAGTGGGGCGAAAATGGATATTTTAAAATAAAATATGGTGTCTGTGGTATAAATTCAGATGTTGAGGGATATAGTTATTCACCAAATAGTGCTTATATCAAAGATATTGAAAGCTGGAGAGAATCTAATGTAGATTATTCTGAAGTATTTCTATCGGGTGGTGCTTCCACTGATATTGATGACAGGTATATTCTAAGGTTTAATGATGTAGAACCAGATTCTCACATAGATGATTCAATATTCATTCAAAATGGCGGATTATCAAACTCTAATCTCAACTGGGAAGTAGAGTATACTCCAGCAAGCTGGGTTAGAACTTCTGATTTTGATCCAGAAGACGGTAATCTTAGAGCAAATGGAGATGAAGAAGAAATTAATTTTAATTTTTATATTCCTGAATCTCAAGAGGGTAACACACTCACCCAATATTTTTCTATTGAAAACGAAGACAATTGTGTTGATAGAAGGGATTTTAAGATAACTATAATTGTTAACGAAGAATCAAAAGGGTTAATGAAAATTTCTTATACTAAACTACTCAGGAATTTTCCTCTATTGTATAGAATAATAACTGATTCTTTCTTAAGTCTCAATTTGATTATAAATTAATTA
>CAZFFN010000049.1:0-5677 GCA_964518165.1 uncultured Thermoplasmatales archaeon | reverse complement strand
ATTCATCATCAAATAAATCAATAACATTTTTACTATCTGTTGTTGCTAATATTAATTTACCTTTTCGAACATTATTTCTTATATCCTCAATAACATCTATATTGGTATTATTAACACCCACATTAATTATTCCGTTAGACAATAGTCCTCAAATTCCTGACACGCACATTGGATTGGGCTTTCTAGTTCATCCAGGAATATTTTAATTAAATCTTTATCAAGCCCTTCGTTAAGGGTTTGTATTGCTGCATAATTGTCATCAAAATCTTGTTTTTCGCAAATAACACCGTCTACATAACAGTGCGTAATAAACAACACTTCACCTTTTGGAATGAATAAAAACTTCTTATCATTAAAGGTGACGATTCCTTGGTGTTTCCATACACTCAAAGGCATCTCCTTGTTGAAGGTGTATATATCGTTTTGCGGCTATGCGAAGTGCTTGGGAGGCGGTCTTCATACGGTAATGCTTCTTTATACATGTGCGTTCTTCCTTCTTAAAAAACTTGCCCGTCTTGTCGCCGTAGCCCATGGACGGGCGGAGGCGATTGTATTAAAAGACAATTTTCACATCTTCTTTATAGTTCTGCAAAGTTCCGTTTAGGCTGGCTGTCCAACCATCAATGAATACTTTGCCATTTTTAATGGCGTTAGAATAATCATCACTGGTTAATTTTTCGCTGTTGGTTATATAATAATGGCTGCTGATTTTATAAATACAATCTTTTACTACTTCTTCAGGAACTTGTGTTGGTTCATCTAACCCAACAGTAAAAATCATATTGTAAATACGACTCAAAGCATCGCAGTCAATAAAATTAATAGATATCTGTCCTTTTTCATCTACTTGCAATTTTGGTGCAATAACACTGTCAAAAACCTTAAAGCCAATATCGGGAACTTGTTTTTTATCATCTTCAAATAAACCTCCGCTTTTACTGTTTTCAGCTTCAATGTCAGTAGCAATTTTTTCTCCTGCTCGTTTTAAGCGTTCAATCGTAATGCGTGAAATTACTGGCGGTAGATTGTTGTCAATACAAAATTTGTAAGCTGGTTTGTCTTCTTTGATAGGTTCATCTGTTTGACATAATATAAACTTACGATTACCACCATCTTCGGCATTAAGTTGCATTACAGCGTGTCCTGTTGTTCCAGAACCTGCAAAAAAATCCAAAATTTTTATAGAGTCATTATCTATTATCCTAAGAAAATATTGAATTAAACCTAGAGGTTTAGGGTTTGTAAAGTAAGTGTTACCTTCAAAAAGTCTTGAAAAATCATCATTACCCTGCTGATTAATAGGCTCTGTAATCAAGTTTGAAAACACTCTGCCAGATTTCTCTCGAGGTTTGCCTTCATTATCTACGTTCTTATATACTTTATATTTTATAGTATACTCTGAACCTTGGCTCTTATCTGATTTAACAAATTCTAAAAATTTTTTTTCAATGCCCCATTTTACTTTCTCTTTACACCATTTCCATATCCAACCATCATTTATAAACTCGGAACGACCATTAGGGAAAATTATACCACCATCAGGTGCTTCAATACCAAAATTCATCGAATCTGAATACTGTAAACCACCTCTATCAAGTGTATCTAAATAGTATTTACCACGTTCTTCTATAAATTGATCAGATAGCCTATACCTTTTTTGATTTATAGAACTTTCATCACGAGCCCAAATATCTTTTTCAATTGTGCAGCTTTTGTTTTTTGCATATAACAAAATACTTTCTGTTACAACTGCAATATCTTTAGCATCATTCGCACCTGTTTTTTTCCGCCAATCAAATTTTGAAACGAAATTCTCCTCCCCAAACACATCATCACAAAGCAATTTTAGGTTTGCTTGTTCATTATCATCAATGCTTATGAAAATAACGCCATCTTTACTCAACAAGTCTCTTGCCAATAAAAGCCGTGGATACATAAAAGCTAACCAGCCGTTGTGGCTCTTTTTCGTTTTAAAGCTAAAATCCATTCGAGCAAAATCACTTTCACTCAAATTTACCAAGCCTAAAACCTCAGCCTCTTCTTTGTCAAATTTATCAGGGTACATAAATTCGTCTTTATCGGTATTGTATGGTGGATCTATGTAGATACATTTTATTTGACCTGTATAATAATTTTTCAGGATTTTCAAACTGTCTAAGTTATCACCTTTCAAAACCAAATTTTGGGTAGTGTCAATGTCTTTACTCAATGAGGAATTGAGGCGTAATTCCTTCTCAGTCTTCTGGGCATATTTAGCTCTGGCAAAATTTCTACCAACAAAATTTAATCCATAGCCGTTTACTTTTTCATCAATTGGCAAACCCGCAATAGCTTTGAGTTCGTTCAGATCTATTTCGTTGTCTTTTATCACGCTTGGATAGTGATCTTTCAGGAAATTCAATAATTTGTTTTCGTTGTTTTCAGTACCAATAATGGTGTATCCTGCTTGGGTAAATTCTTGTTCTTTCATTCTCTTATTTCTCCATTATTAATGCGGCTAATTGCGTTTTGTTGATACGTTCTTTAAATGAAATTTTAATATTTTCGTTTTTGTAGTATTCGCCCAGTGCCTCAAAGTACTTTTTGGCAAAATCAATTTTCCCTTTTTCATCGTCAGGTATTGCCGTTGAAGACTTATAGCCTTTGACTTCCACTACAAGAAATATTTTGTTGCCCTCGGTGCTTTTTATAGCATAACAAAAGTCCGGGTTATAATCACCCAAAGGTGTTTTGATTTTCAAGCGCGGAAGTTTACCGAAAATCTCAATACTCTCAATATCAGGGTCTTGTTCAACAATTTCCAATTCAAAATCACTATCGTATTCTATGATTTCTTCAAAAACCCATTTTGATTTTAACGAAAAATCGCCCGAAATATCTTTTTGAAATTTTCCAACACTCCCTGTATCCAAATAGGTTTTGCCTTCTTTTGTTTTGAATACATTTGGTAAACCTGTTCCGTTTATGCCATCGTACTTGATATTTGCTTTAAGCATTGCAATCAGGTTTTTATTGATTATTTCAGAAATTTCTCTTTGAGCCTGTTCTGGATTGTTGCAGAGCATTTTGTTCTTAAAATCATCACTTAATGCATTGAATATCTTAACAACAAATGAAATAGGGGTTTTAGTATTGTTCGATAAAGTACGAACCAATTCCAAATAATCCACTTTGCTTTTGTATGAAATCGTATCGGTAAGCTTTTCAGTTATAGCACCTTGTTCTCCGATTTTATTTACATGAAGTTCAGCCTTAACCGTTTGCAATAAAATCTGTTCAATATTTACTGCTTCAATTTGTGACTTTATGTTCTGTATCAGTTGCCTTTCTTGTTCTTCGGTTAATGTTTCTAAAACATAAAAAGCGTTTTTATTGATAGTGTTCCACAGGTTTTGAAACTCTTGCAGGTGCGTTGCTTTAATAAATACTTTCTTTTTCTCTTTTTTCTTTTCTGCTTTTTGAACATAGGTGGTTGTATCTGTTGCAAATAGACCTTCAATTGCTTTTACTTGTTCTTCGGGTAAATTTTGCTCTTTCAGAATTGCAGAAAAGTCAGGTGATTTCTGGTAAACATCTATTCCATCAACAGTTGCCTTATAGACAATTAATTCTTTATTATCAAGTGTTTTAAAAATATTACGGACAGTTGTATCATCAAATCCTGATTTTTCTTTAAGCAGTCTCTTTAGTTCTTGTTCTGTAAAAGTCTCAGAAATCAGGAATGAATTACTTAAAATCTCATTTTGTATACCTTCTACAAAACCATGTTCTTTGCTTAAAACGACAACATCAAGGTTGTTAATTCTCCAGAATTCTTCTTGGTTGTCATTCAGATTATTTAGAGTATATCGTTGTAAATTCTGATCTACGCAAATACGCAAACCTCGCCCTATTTGTTGCAGTTTTGATATTTCGCTCCCTTGATTGGAAAGTTTGCAGATTGTAAAAACATTCGGATTGTCCCAGCCTTCCTGCAATGCCCAAATGGAGAAAATGAACCGTGAGGGACTTTCAAACGAAAGCAGTTTCTTTTTGTCTTTCAAGATTTCATCAACCCCTGCTTTTACTTTTTCGTCAGCATTTCCTTTATCGCCTGAAAAATACCCTTTGTGAACTTGCAATGTATTATCGCTGTCATAATCGTTTTTCAGGTATTTGTAGTATTCACTTGTCTGGTCAAGTTTTTTTACAAGCTCGTTGTATTGCTTTCTATATTCTTCTTCAAATGTATTTTTTACTTTTGGATTGTCCCCCCGAAACAAACTGGTATCGCTTTCCATGAAAAACAGCGTAAGGGCTTTTACACCTTGCTCAAATAGTGTCTTTTCTTTCTCAAAATGTAATTTGATTGTTTCTTTAATCATTGCTCGCAGTGATTCGTCAGACAAAGAGTAATCAACTTTTTCAATGGTGTCGTCTGACAAAACGACTGTGTCTTTAAGAATTTTTTTGATGCTTTTACCGTTGAAAACTGCACCAACACCTAATTCTCGCCTGGCTATAATACCGTTGGTTAGTGTGCTTACATGAGCAATATTTTTTGAACCAATTTTTTCTATTCCTATAAGTGTGTCTGTGTTTTCAACCACGTCTTGCGTGTAAACAACAATTTTCTTTACCAGATTTTGCCGAAATGAAGAAATGCTATCTAACACATAAGCTACATTTGATAAGGGTAAACTGTCTTTTTTCTTGGGAAAGGTAGCTCCAAAACGCAAGTAATAATTAGCAAACCCCTCGAAATAAGTCTTAAAGGCATTGCCTTCAAACCTATGAGGCTCATCCATTATTACGATTGGGTTTAAGCGTTTTAAACATTCTAAATACGATTTTGGTGGTTCTTGATTGGTTACAAATAATTCCGGTTGGTTCATTTCTCGTTCTAACGGACGATTTAAAATGTTGTCTTTACTGTTAAATGAACTCGGTGTCATAACTAATACAGACAAATGCGAAGTGCCAATAAATTGTTTCACCGCTGAAAGGTTGCCGCCTTCATAAACAAAGGCTTCAATTTCTTTTTCTTTTTGGTTTGCGTAGTAGCTTTTGAAATAGTCTTTGGTGTCTTCTAAGTTCGTTTTAGTTCCTTCACGAATAGGCACGGTAGGTATAAGAACAATAAATTTTTTATAACTTAAATTTTTATTTAGTTCAAAAATGGTTTTAATGAAGGTAAAAGTTTTTCCCGTACCTGTTTCCATCATTATATCTATGTTTTTGGTATCTTGGATCGGAAAATTGTATTTGTACTTATTATGGTGTGCCGTCATTACTTCAACGAAGTTTATTTTTTGACGCAGGCTATCAAAAAGACTGACTATATTGTTTACACAGTCTTCCTGATAGGCTTGTATTTCGTATTGAAACTGCTTGGTTTCGGTTTTTGTCATAAATCTACATTTTCTTTGTCTTTTGCGAGCCATGGACGGCGAGCATCCAAGACGGGCAAGTTTTTTCTTCTTTTTCTTCGCACATGTATCTTAACAAAATAATTCTAGCCTCCCAAGCATTTCTTACAACTATTTATATATATTGACCTTACATAGTTACTAATTCTATAGAAAAATATAGAAATCAGTTTTGGTGGTAGAGGAACTATAAATTCCTCGATGTAAGATATTTAGTGATGCGTTATAATCTGCATCACCGATATATCCACAGTCTAAACATTTGAATT
>CAZFFN010000048.1:0-1677 GCA_964518165.1 uncultured Thermoplasmatales archaeon | reverse complement strand
ATTCTTGTAGGTGAAATTCGCGGTAAAGAAGCATATGTTTTATTTCAGGCAATGGCTACTGGCCATGCAACGTATAGTACAGTTCATGCTGATTCAGCTCAATCACTAATTCATCGGCTGGAAGGAAAACCAATCAATATTCCTCGTGTTATGCTTCAATCGTTAGATGTAGTATCCATTCATATTACAACAAAGGTAAATAATAAGCGCGTTAGACGATGCAAACAGGTAATAGAAATAATTGATATTGATCCAACTACTAAAGAAATACTTACTAATGAAGTATTCAGATGGGACCCAGTAGAAGATAAGTTTTTTTACTCAGGTAAAAGCTATGTTCTCGAACGTATTCGTG
This sequence comes from uncultured Thermoplasmatales archaeon, assembly GCA_964518165.1. Lineage (GTDB taxonomy): Archaea > Thermoplasmatota > E2 > DHVEG-1 > DHVEG-1 > CAYZTD01. The sequence continues at coordinate 1,322 of CAZFFN010000048.1, read as the reverse complement.
CTGAAAAAGATTTATCAAGAGATCAAATTACAAATGAACTAGGGCAACGCCAAAAGATTATTGATTATATGAATCTAAAAAATATCAGAGGGTTTAGACAAGTTGCCCATACTGTTTCTAGATATATAGATAATCCAAAAGAGGTAATAGATAGTATCAAAAAAGGAAGCAAATAGATAATGGAAAAAAAGATAGCTATTTGTCCAGGATGTCATACAAAAATTTCGTGTGAGGGTAAACCAGGTGAAAAAGTAAAAATTAAATGTCCGCAGTGTGGTAGATCGGGGAGTGTAACATTTGCTGATCAACTTGATCAACTAGATTTTTATCCATTAAATGAACCTTTTGCTTATGCAAAAATTATGAAAAACAAGGAAACCTTGGAAAAATTCTACAAAATAGTCGAGCCTTATCTATCAGATGAAGAGCAGAAGACATTGAACTTTATATGGGAGACATTGATGAAGTCTCTTAATCTGAGAATCGATGAACTCGACAAAATGGAGATTGATAATTACCTTGAGGAGCAAGTTGATAAGATAATTTCAAACTATGAACTTGACGTTGACTCGATTTCTAAGAAAAAAATAATGTATTATATTAAAAGAGAATCTTTGGGTTATGGAAAAATTGACCCATTAATGCGTGATCCAAATATTGAAGATATCTCTTGTGATGGTGCAGAAGTACCAATTTTTATTTATCACAGAAAATATGGTTCACTTCGGAGTAACGTCGAATTTAAAGATGAAGAAGAGTTATCGTTTTTTGTTGTAAGACTTGCACAAAAATGCGGTAAGCATATTAGTATCGCTGAACCAATGCTTGATGCAACTATGCCTGATGGAAGTCGTATACAGATGACGCTTAGTACAGAAGTTACAACCAAAGGGTCGACTTTTACAATACGTAAGTTCCGGGCTGATCCATTTACTCCGCCTGATTTAATTTTATTAAGAACTGTATCATCGGAGATAATGGCCTATTATTGGCTGGCTGTTGAAAACAGGGTAAATGCCTTGATTGCAGGGGGGACTGCCAGTGGAAAAACAACTATTCTAAATGCTTTTTCACTTTTTATTCCTAGAGATGCAAAAATAGTAAGTATTGAAGAAACCCGTGAAATAAATCTTCCTCACCCTAACTGGATACCTGGAGTTGCTAGATCAGGATTTGGAGAAATAGTTGCAGATAAGATGGTTGGTGAAATAGATCTATATGATCTTATGAAGGCTGCACTGCGTCAGCGTCCTGAGTATATTCTTGTAGGTGAAATTCGCGGTAAAGAAGCATATGTTTTATTTCAGGCAATGGCTACTGGC
>CAZFFN010000047.1:0-5040 GCA_964518165.1 uncultured Thermoplasmatales archaeon | reverse complement strand
AACTATAAAAGAAACAATATTGATACAAAAAAAGTCTTTATTTTAGATTTACTTTCTAAAAATCATAACGCAGATATTGTTGCAGAAAACGTTATGTTTATGAAAAATGCTTCTTCTCTTACAGATATTTCTCTTTCTATAAATGATTATTTGAAAAAAATAGAAGGTAAAAGATTTCTTTTTATCGATTCAATTAATACAATGCTTATACATAATGAATCTATGGTTTTTGCCCGTTTTTTACATAGCATACTTACAAGGATGAGAATTAATGGCGTTGGTGGTCTGCTTATTTCTTTAACAGATAAAACCAATAGAGAAGTAAGAGCAGAGATTGCTCAGCTTTGTGATAAGGTAATAAAGATTGAGTAATTGTTTTTAGAAAATAAATAATACTAGTTTGATTTTTATGTGGCTTTTTATCCTATAGTAACAGTTGCTTTATGATTACCAGGGTTTGGGTCATATGTCGTTGAGCTGACAAAGTTAACAGTGTTATGTATGCTAAATAAAGCTGTGAACATTTCATTTATTGCAAACCCAAATTCTTGGAAGGATTCAATGGTTGAAACCCATCCTGGTCCTGAAAACGAATCAGGTGATTCTATACTCCAAATATATGGATTTGGCCATACAATGCTACTGTTAAGCCAATTAACATCTGGTGCTCCATACATCCCACCAACACCGACTGCTAAACAATTGAATTCATCAAGGTCATCAGTCATATTAAGTGTGTTAAGTGTATCATTTCTCGCGGCTTCGGCACTAATTTTTGCATTATCATTGTCTGAAGGATTACAATAAGAAGAAGGATACGGCCCATCAGGATATGTTGAAAAAGGTCTTGAAGAACAATAATTTGGAACTCCATCAGTAATCAGAATAATTGCTTGCCTATGTGATTCATTAAAGTTATTTGATTTATAAAGTTGATCTGTAGTTAGATAAATTCCTCCAGCTATCGGGGTTCCGCCTATCCCCTGCGAAAGATTAACTATATCATCTGCCAAATCTTTGGCAACAGCACTATCAACTACCATCGTGGGACTAATTTCTACTTTTGAATAGCCTAAATTCGAACCTACACTGGTTCCAAACTGTATAACAGTAAGTTCAATTGATTCATCATGAGGAAATATACTACTGTTTAAAAGTGCATTTGTCAAACCTATTCTAATTAGGTCCCAATCACATGGTTGCCAGTTTACATGCCACTTCCACCACTCCCCTTCAAATCCATCATCCAAAAGGATTCTGCTATCTGTTGAAATAGAGACATCATCAATCCAAATGTATTCATTATTTCTATCAATATTGGACTGAAATCTTATTGTAAAATTGGATTTAAAGTATTGAGGATCATTGATCGTATGTGTGTAATGTAACCATGTGTTTCTTTCTCCCCCACCTAATTCAGTTATATAATCCCAATTAGTACCATCATAGTAATAAATCCTAAAATCAGAACCTTCTGTTTGTGCTAATCGGTACCAAAAATCTACCGTTATCGAATTCGCATCACTAGTATTTAGATCATTACAGATAAAATTCCCCTTTTTGGAATTATCTGATTTAACTGAATATGAGCCACTGTGTTTTTGATCATAAGCCCTATACCATTTAAACCATGTGTTACCGATACTCCCTGATCCATCTATAACCAGTGCAAGTTGTGTTGGTATTCTAACGATGGACCTATCAACAGTTAAATTAATCTTAAGCACCGCAGGATAACCAACTAAAATATTTCCAGCGTTCCAATTCCCTGTTACATTATTATATGGCTCTTTATTATGACCAGTCGGCGAATAACTGTTATTGTAAATAAGACCCGGTGGAATTTGATAATTAACAACAACGCCTCCAGATCCATTAACATTTCCACCATAGCTTGTTAATGTAATAATGATCTGTACCCTATAATTTGCTTGAACAGGATAACCATCTAAATACTCTACATCAATATCTATACCAAGATCACTAGTCGGCTGTGGAAGACTTATAGGGCCATAAAAAATAATCGAATTACTTACAGAATCCACTGCAGTTATTTCAGCTATTTGATATTCATCTAGCTTTTCTAAATTATAACGGATTGGTATCTTTAATCGTTCGCCTATACTCCAATATATATCATTAAGCGGTTTTTCATTTTCAAGCAGGTCTCGTATCGTCGTCAAAGGATAAGTGTATCCCGCAATAGTATATGTGATACTATTATCTAAATTAATATCATCTCCACCCATATGTTCAAGATAAATATATCCTCCTTCACCTTTTCCAACAACTCGTACAATATTTGTAGGTGACGGCCCCTCATCAGATAATACCTGAAAATATATAACAGCAATAACTGAAACTGCTACTGCTAATAAAAGAACTGTTCCAATTATTTCTGCTACTGCTTTATCCTTTCTTTTATTGTTCATAATGCCCACTAGATTTTACAAATTTTATTTAACCATCTGTATATATAAATATTTTTGCACGAAGCAAAAATTAATGTTTTTATTACTTATCTACAAATAAGCCATATATTGAAATAAACACTATATCTAGTCTAATAACAGTTTTCATTGCGCCATTCCACTAGATATCTGAATAGAAACATCAACAATTCTATAACGCAGATGATAATAATCATTAGTAGAATCGATAAATTGAATTTCGATCCGATCATTTTCATATTCAGTTACATCATAATGGCTTTCATCAAAGTGAAAGAGAAATGCACTTGCAATTGTTTTATTCCAAGAATTAGTATATTTTGTGTTAATCGTAATATTTGTGACATTGTACAAATCTATATATCCATTATAAAAGGGATGAAATTTAGTAACCTGTGTATAAATTGGATATGCTCCACATCCACTAATAGATGTTTTACCACTAACACCGGAAAAGTTCATGATAACAAAAGAAATTGTAGATCTATTACCATATCCTTCTACAAACAATGAAGGTTTTCCATATAAAACATCAGAGCCATCTTGACTTAATATCAATGCTCCTGCCTCATAAATATATTGTTGATTCACAAAGTATAAATTACCTGAAGAGTATTTGATTGAATCTGCAACAATATTGACCGATGTATTTCCCCATCTTTCAATAGTCATATCAAACGTATCCTCCTCAATTTGTAAATTACCAAATGTCCTAACTGAATTAAAGAAAGGCATCTTTTCAGTGCCAAGTTTTACAGATGTTGTTACCGATGTGCCATCATTAACTAACGATTGAATATCTAATGCATATTTGAGCTGAGTGAACTGATTAGAAACCTCCTCCATATGTTCTGCTTCTTTTTCTTTCATCCATTTGGGGACATATTCTAGTTGAACTACAGAAAAAACTGCTACAATAAGACCTAATATCAAAAAAGCAGCGACTATACCTACTACAGCGTTGTTTGAATCTTTTAATTTTTTCATTTTTTTCATCTCATATTTTTATTTTAAAGATTTATAATTAATTTTACTTGTCGTTGTATTACACAGTCACACTACCGCTCGTCTCCACATTTGATGAAGAATCATATATCCATCCTGGTTTTGTGACATCTGTTACTGTAAATGTAAATGTTCCACTTGGCCACCAAGGCACCCAACTAGAATACAAAGTTACTTTTCCTTGGTTATTAGTTGTACCTGAAACACTATTAGTTGCCAACCCACTCCAAATACCAGTAACAGTTGCACCATCAACAGCATTATTGTTTACATCAACTATAGTTACTGTTGCTACACCCCTTCTCTCATTATTCAACCAACCCTGGCTTTGAGATGACATTGTAATATCACCTACATGCATAGCAGGTTGTTCGGCCTTTGTTGTAAACCTATATATCGGTGAATTTACAGCATTCATACCATCATTTACACTAACATTCCAGAAGTACGTTGTTTCAAAGCTGTTAAAATTACTATTCGTCATATAATACGTTCCATCTAATACTGAAGTATTAGTTCCAAAAATTTGCCAAGTACCACTGACATTACTGAACCATACAATATCCATAGCATCGCCATCAGCATCTGAAACGTCAATGTGCAATGTTGGATTTAATGAAATATCATCTGCTCCATCTGTAGGATATGGATTACTGATTAGTAAAAGAGTATTAAATTTACATTTTGCATCAGCATCAACTGGAGCACTCGCGATACTACTACCATATTTTCCTATGCTGTAAAACTCATAATATCCTGTACCATTTGGAAAAATAAAACTATACTCCCAAGGATGAGCAGTATCAACACCAAATGTTAAATAAGGACCCCATGAAATATTGTTAGGCGAATATCTATATTTTAGCTCAACTTCGTTTAATCTATAATCGCCAGTAACTGTAATTACAACAGGATAACTTGTTTGTTCATATGGAACAATATTATTTACATATGTATCAAGTGATGGAGCTGAACTAAAACCTTCCTGAAGTGTACCCATCATTACTACAGAATTACTCGTGATATCAACAATTGTAACTGTAACTTGATTTCTAGCAATATTGCTAGATGAATAATCTAAAGTTTCTCCTATATTCCATGCATTATTAGCTTTGAACTCATCTCGCATAATATCTCCAACAATCCTGTGTATTTTTTCTCCACCAATATTAATCAAAATACTAGTATCTAACCCTAAATCTTCTCCACCGCGATGCTCTAAAATAATGTTATTACCCTCCACGTAACCAATAATATTAACTGAAGGAGGAGATGGAGTAAAAGGATAAGTTAAAACAACAATACTAACAACTGAAAACAGTCCAACAGCTATACCAAGCAATAGTATCGTATCTAATACCTCACTTACTGCACTGTTTTTTTGTTTTATTTTTCGCTTAACCATAAACCATTTACCTTTTTAGAATAATAATTTAAAGACAAAAAATGAAATAACTGCCAATACACAAGCATATCTTACACCAGAGGCTACTTTCCCATCCATCATATACCCTGCAAGAAGTCCTGCACCTATAGCCTGAACATAAACAAATGAAAACAAAGCATATTTAAGCAATACTGGGTC
>CAZFFN010000046.1:0-1569 GCA_964518165.1 uncultured Thermoplasmatales archaeon | reverse complement strand
TATATTTAAAGAGTGGTTTGTGAATTTTAATTTTCCTGGTGCAACAGGAGAAATGGAAAGAGAGGTGCAAGATGAGTAAATTACCAAGTGGGTGGAGAGTTGGGAAATTGGGGGAAGTAATAGAATTAATTGGTGGAGGAACACCAAAAACTTCAATTTCTGAATATTGGAATGGGAATATACCTTGGCTTTCTGTTGTTGACTTTGCTGGAGATAATCGTTGGGTTTCATCAACAGAAAAAAAGATAACAAAATTAGGATTAAAAAATAGTTCTACAAAATTATTAAAAGAAAATGATTTAATTATTTCAGCAAGAGGTACAGTAGGAGAATTAGCACAGTTAAAAAAAGAAATGGCATTCAATCAATCTTGCTATGGAATAAAAAATATAGATAAAGTTACCGATGTAAATTTTTTATATTATTTAATAAAGTTTAGTATTGTAAAACTAAAAAGAAAAGTTCACGGAGCAGTTTTTGATACTATAACAAGACAAACATTTGACACTATTGAGATAACTCTCCCACCTTTACCAGAACAAAAAGCCATTGCAGAAATCCTATCATCATTAGATGAAAAAATAGAACTGTTGCAGGAAGAAAATAAAATTCTTGAAGAATTGGCACAGACTATATTTAAAGAGTGGTTTGTGAATTTTAATTTTCCTGGTGCAACAGGAGAAATGGAAAGAGAGTGAGTTAGGAGAGATTCCTAAGGGGTGGAGAGTTGGAAAGTTGGGGGAAGAATTAGATATATCAATTGGAAGAACCCCTCCAAGAAAAGAGCAAGAATGTTTTTCAGGAAAACCAAACGGAATGAAATGGGCATCTATAAAAGATATGGGTAATTCAGGTGTTTATATATTTAATACTTCTGAATATATAACAGATGATGCAATAGATAAATACAATGTTCCAATAATTCCAGAAAATACAGTATTATTAAGTTTTAAAATGACTGTAGGGAAATTAGCAATCACAACAGAAGAAATGTTATCAAATGAGGCAATTGCACATCTAAAAATAAAAAGTAATTCAAACTTATTTAGTGAATATATATATTTATTTTTACATAACTTAGATTTTAATTCGCTTGGAAGTACTTCCTCAATTGTAACTGCTGTTAATTCTAAAATAATAAAAGAAATTTTATTTATTGTTCCTGATGATAAAACAAGTTATGAGTTTTACGAGATAATAAAACCTATATTTGGAAAATTAAAAAACAATTCAGAACAAATACAAACCCTATCAAAAACAAAAGAAACATTATTACCTAAATTAATGAGTGGAGAAATCAAAATTTAGGAGGTGAAACATAATGAAAAGTTTATCCCCGTTAGTAAAAGTAATGTTATTTTTATCATCTTATATTCCGTTAGGAATAATTTATATTATTATTGATTATTTGGATTTAAAATTTCAAGAAAAAATAAAAATAATTCCTATTCATGAAGATATATACTATATTAAGGAGATGATATAATGTTTGAACAAACTTTTAAAAATATTGATGATATACTGCATAAAGATGCAGGTTGTAGCAGTGAACTTGATTATATAGAGCAG
>CAZFFN010000045.1:0-19406 GCA_964518165.1 uncultured Thermoplasmatales archaeon | reverse complement strand
AAGAGGTTTTTCATTATGAAATTTAACTATTTCAAAAATTTCGTCCATAACATTTTCTGGGGAACGATATCGTTGATGACTGTTACTCATGTGGGGTTCACAGCAAAAATTACATCGGCCCCAGCAACCCCGGGATGTGGTAAGCACATCATGTTTTCTATCATTCATTAACGTTGTATGATACGTGTATCGTCTGAGATGTCGTGCTGGAAACGGCAAGCTATCTAAATCCTCGATGAATTTTTGATCCGGATTATGAATTATTTTTTTACCTTCTTTATAAGAAACACCGTTAACATCTTTTGCATCACCATTTTTAATCAATTCATGCATTACGTGTTCACCTTCACCTCGAACGACGATGTCTACTTGTGAGTGTGAGAGCAGTTCATCTGGAATTGCCGTAGGGTGATATCCACCAAGAACTGTCGTGATACCTTGATTCTTTGCAAATCTTGCAATTTGCAATCCCTCGCTGTGCTCTGTTGCAGACATTGAAATTCCAACGAGATCTGGCTTAAACATGTCCAAATATTTTTCAACAGTTTTTTGAATCGGCTTAGGCTCCATCTCTAAATCTATAATATTGACTTCATCAACTATATCTTCCACATATGCTGCAATATATTCAAGTCCAGTAGGAATTATATCAAATGCAAAAGAGAGACCATGCCTCCCAGATGGCTTAATTAGTAGAATTCTTTTAAACGACATTTTTAAGGTCCCCGTGAGTCCTCACATTCTCGATTTGAATTATATTGCGTTATCATTTCTTTACCATGTTTCAACTTGAAATAATGATATAATGACAAAATTTGTGTAGATTTGTTGCCTCTATGTCCACTGCAAGGAAGACCTGAAGAGCGCTCATAGAAATATTCCATGCCATCCATAGTATTAAACACCTCCAACTAAAAACAATACATAAAAAGAGTAATTACTTATAAGGCTTACTTTTTTAAGTCGATAGGGGAAATACATCATTTTTTTGCCATTAAACTGGTGTTCAAATCCTTTTCCCTGCATCTTTTTTATGTTAATAATTTACGAAAATATTTTTCCTTGTTGAATGACAAAAATTGTAACTATAACTAATAAAATGATTTTTTTCATATTTATTTGCAAAATTATATTTTGTATGCTATAATGGTAATTATAATATTTAATAAACAAATCTGCAATGTTAATTGTTTATAGAGCATTTATATAGTAAGATGCGCTTTTACAATTGGATTATATAAAAAAAATAGTCAGACGAGCCGAAAGGAGGTTAAACTATTATGGCAAAAGAAAAAAAAGATGAAAACGTAATATATGTTGGAAACAAACCACCGATGAGCTATGTACTTGCAGTAGTAACACAATTCAATAACTGCGACTCAGATGAGGTTATTATAAAAGCCAGAGGTAGAGCTATAAGTAGAGCAGTCGATACTGCAGAGATTTCTAGAAACAGATTTATCAAAGATGCTGAACTAAAAAATATAAAGATTGATACTGAAAGTCTAACCAATGAAGAAGGAAGAGATTCTAATGTATCCTCTATCGAAATAACCTTAAAACTTAAAAAGAAGAGTAAATAGTTAATAGCAGAATTATTACTATATAAACCCTACATCTAGATTCTTTTTTTTATTATTTTATGTTACTACTTTTTGAGAGCTTGCTTCTCATATATTTACATCTAAAAAGGGGTATATGAGGTTGATTTTTGCTGTTTAATCAGGGTTCAATTCATTTGCTTCAGCTTATATACAAGATCCATCAAGCAAAAAACCTCCGTTTCTTTTTTAAACTATAACACTTTTTAGGTAATTGTTGAAAATAAATGCAGAAAAATAAAAAGTTTGTAAAACTGCTTGAAAAGTTTTTTCCATATCGATCAAAACTAGCAAGAATTACTAAAATACCAATAATGAGATGGATTACAAATAAAATGCTTTTTGAAAAAACCAATCTAACGATTCTTACTAAAGACAAACAGGTTGAAATCAACCTTAATAAGAAAATTCAACCACCTGAAAGTATAGTTCTTCCCTCAAAGATTGTAGAATATTTCATAGAAAAATCAGGGTATCGTTTCATTATGGATTTTTGTATATGTAGAGAAGCAATGGATTGTAAAAACTATCCAAAGGAGCTAGGGTGCCTATTTTTAGGTGAAGCAGCTAAACATATTAATCAGGAATTTGGACATAAAGCTACAAAAAAACAAGCACTTGATCACGTAAAAAACTGTAGAGAACAAGGGCTTGTTCATTTAGTTGGAAGAGATGTAATAGATGAACAATGGCTTGGAGTATATCCTGGTGAAAAATTGATGGTTGTATGTAACTGCTGTAACTGCTGTTGTTTGTGGCGAATGCTTCCAGATATGGATAAGGATATGGGTATGGCTGTAAAAAAGATGCCAGGAATAGAAATTGAAGTTACAGATAGTTGTACAGGTTGTGGAGAATGTACAGATATTTGTTTTGTTAAAGCAATAAAAATTGAAGATGGAGTTGCTAAAATCAGTGAGGAATGCAGAGGTTGCGGGAGATGTGCTGAAATTTGTCCAAATAACGCAATTAAAGTAAAAATAAATGATAAGGATTTTATTGAAAAAACAATAAACAGGATAAACTCATCAGTTGATGTGACCTAAAAACTTTTCAAATAAAATATGATACCATACAATCTAAAGGGTCTTTTTATGAAATATGATACAATAATTATAGGTGCTGGTTTTACAGGTACTGCTTTAGGAGCATTACTTTCAAAGAAACAAAAAGTATTAATTATCGATAAAAACAGTTTTTATGGCGGCAGATCAGCAACCCGAACACCTAAAGAATACGGCTGGGCTGATGTTGATGATTACTATGTAGATTTTGGCCATCACTTATTTCCAACTGATAACTATCTAGATTTTGTAATAAAACATACAGGTGCAGATAAATACTGTGACGTGGAACTTATCAACATGCCTATGTTTTATAGAAATAAAGAGTTTCATAAACCACCAACAAATTTCTTAGAAAAACTAACTTCGTATCCATTTATGCCAATGGGTTCAAAACTTAAAATCAATAAACTATTAAAATATGCAGAAAAATTAAGTTTTTCTGAAATAAAAGATAAATGGCTGTATAAATCAATTGATGAACTATATGATCATTTTAATTTTGATAAACATTCACGTGAGATATTCACAGATGGATTTGTAGCGGGATATGAAACTGTTACAAAAACTGATAAGCTCTCAGGTGGAGATTTACTTTTTTGTATGAAAGCGTTTCAAAGAGGAATAAAAAAATATAAAACACCTCTTTTTGCAGCACGCGGCGGAGTTGCAAATATTGTAAAAGCTTTTTCTAAAGTTGTCAAGAAAAACAATGGTGAAATAAAACTAGGAAAAAATGTTGAAAAATTGATTGTAGACGAAAAAGAAGTAATAGGTGTAGAAATTGAGGATGGTAAAAAAATATATGCAAAAAATGTAGTTTATGCTGCACCAGTATATGGACTGTTAGATATTGCTAAAAAAGCTCTTCCAAAAGATTATGTTGAAAGACTAAATGAAGCTAGAAAAGAATCCACTAATCTATTTCTAATTATTGGCGGAAGTAAAAAGACACTTCTGAATAAGCCAATTGGTACTTGGGTGATGATTCCAAAAACAGAGACAAAACATGTTGATTCATATTATTTAGTATATGAATTTCCAGAAAAATTAAAGCAAGCACCAAAAAATCACTATCTTTTTAATTTTGCTGTAGAAATAAAAAATATGGGTGAATTAAAAGACCAAAACCATATTGTTGAAAGAATGATAAAAGACCTTCAACCTGTTTTTCCAAATTTTGATTTTAAAAACGATTTTGAGTGGAAAACCCATTATTTTTTCCCAATAGTAGATGGCCTTAGAAGAACAATTAAATGGCATGGAAAAAACAGATTCGGGCCAACTACACCATTGAAAAATCTGTATGTTGCTGGTGACTCATGTTATGAATTTAGCACAGGTGTTGATGGTGCTATCAGCTCAGCAATATTTACAGTAGAAAAAATTACAAAAGAAGGACCGTTATTTAGAAATGGCTGATTAGTCAAAATCATTCTTTCCAATATTTTAGATTTAAATTGTTTTTCTATACTTATTATAGTTGTTTAAATTTCATATTGTTTTTAAAAAAATTAAAAAGTTAAATTTTAACTGTTTTTATGCGTACTCTATTTGTTTTTAATTTGTTTTTAAATTATATTTTAATATCTACATCAATTTTTTAAGGATAGGTTGAAAAATATGATGTTTGACAACAATGTATATAATTTAATGGCACAAGCCGTAGAAGAAAGCCAAAGTCTTTGGAGAATAAAAAACGAATACAAAGATGATGCAGAAAATTGTGAAGAATGTCTTAAATTTTGGGAAAAAATGGAGAAAGACAAGGAACAGCACTGCAAGGATTTACAAAATCTGATTGAAAAACATATTAGTAAACAATAAAACCTACTCTTTAATTATTTTTGATATACTTTTAATCTATTGTTAAGTTATAATTTAGTAATAAATAAACAACTAATTTCTACAAATACTAAGATTAGATAAAATGAAGAGGATAATATATACTGATCTTGATGGTACTTTACTTGATCATGATAATTATAGTTTTAATGATGCAAAAGATACATTAGAGAAATTAAAAAATAAAGATATACCAGTTATAATTTGTACTAGTAAAACAAGAGCTGAAATAGTTTTTTTTAGAGAAAAAATAGGAAATAAACATCCATTTATTTCAGAAAATGGGGGAGGTATATTTATCCCTAAAAATTACTTTGATTTTGAATTTGACTTTGATAGAAAAGATGATGATTATTTTATAATATCCCTTGGACCAAAGTATGAAAAACTAGTGAAGACAATTAAAAAAATTAAAGAAAATTTTGAAATAAAAAGTTTTTTTGATATGAACCCTGAAGAAATAGCTAAAGATTCTAATTTAGATATTAAATATGCTAAACTAGCTAAACAAAGAGAATTTGATATCCCATTCAAAGTTAAGAATTTTAAAAATGAAGATGAAGTTTTAAGAATCATTAGAGAAAACAATTTACGTTTTACAAAAGGGGGTAGATATTACCACTTAATGGGTAATAACAGCAAAGGACGCGCAGTAAATATTTTAACCGATTTATATAAAAAAAGATATGATGAAGTATTTACAATTGGAATAGGTGATTCTGATAACGATTTTTCTATGCTTGATAGTGTTGATAGAGGATACCTAGTTATGAAAAAAAATGAAGAATATGCTTCAAAAGAATATAATCCCGCTGGAGAAATTGGGCCAAAAGGATGGAGGAGAGTTGTTGAAAAGGAGCTGGAATTATGATTGATATGGATAAAGCTGAAGAGATATATAAAAAAAGTATAGAAGTTTTAAAAGAAGTTCAAATGGATAATGGAGGATGTTTGGCGACCTCAAAAAAAGAACGATATCCATATGTTTATCCACGTGATCACTCAATGATAATCCAGGGTTTTTTATCGGCAGGCTTATATGATGAAGCAAAAAAAGGATTGGAATTTATATTAAATACAAAAACAGATGATGGAGCATTTCCGCAGAGAGTAGATACAAATGGAAAAGATGCATCGTACAAGCCGATTCAAATAGATGGTACAGGACTTGTTTTATATGCGTTAACAAAATATGTAGAAAAAACAAAGGATTATGATTTTGCATCAAAATACTTTGATCGAGTGAAACAAGCTGTTGACTATGTAATAAAAAATAGTTATGAAAATATTGAAGGAATCTATGAAAAAAAGAAACACAATCTAGTAATGCCTCTAATTTTTACACCAAATTCTGTACATGAGTATCCTCCCACGGAAAAAGGCCTTGAGATATGGGCTAATAGTATTTGTTGCGCAGCTCTTTCTAACATTTTTGATTTGAGTAAAAAACTTGAAGATAAAAAAATAGAATGTAAAAAATATGCTGAAAAAGTAAAAAAAGGAATCCTTAAATATATGTGGAATGAAAGGAAAAAAACCTTTGTAAAAACAATTAGGGTGAGGGAATCAAGTTCAGTTCTTGTTGATCCAGATATTGCTAAATATGCTGTTGCGGATTATGGTCTTTTAAAAGATAATGATGACCGTGTAATTAACACAGTAACAGACATTGAGAATAATCTGTGGAACTGGGATCTAGGTGGAATATGCAGATATCCTAAATATGAAGGAAGAAATAATGGTGGATGGGGTCCATGGCCAAATTATACACTAATGATAGCAAGACATCATATAAATGTAGGTAATAAACAAAAAGCAGATCAATACATGCGATGGGTACTTGATATATCATATGAAAATATGCTACCTGAACATGTTTCAACAATTTCAGAATTCGAAGAATATGTAACAGATTTCAAACAAGCAGGACTCCTTCGAAAAGATAGAAAAAAAATGATAAAAAACACAAGAAACCATCCTATGTATGAAAAAGGTATAGCCTATGTAACTCTTCCACTTGCTTGGTCACATGCTGAGTATATTAGAACCTATAATCTTTATAAAAATAATTTTGACTAATAAGATTTTGATAAAATGAAAAAAATTGTAACTCTTACAACAAATCCTTCTGTTGATATGTATTCAAATACAGATTTTGTCACAGATGAAAAAAAACTTAGTTGTGAAAAACCTCTATATAATCCTGGTGGAGGAGGAATAAATGTATCTAGAGCAATAAAGATCCTAGGTGGAGAATCAACAGCTATTTTCCCTAAAGGAAATCATACCGGAAATATTTTAAAAGATCTTTTAAAAAAAGAAAAAGTCAAACAGATACCAGTTGAAATAAAAGATTCAACAAGAATAAATTTCAGTGTAATTGAAGATAAAACAAATAGGCAATATCGGTTTAATATGCCCGGATCAAAGTTAACAAAAAAAGAAGGAGAAAAAATAATTAAAGAGTTCAAAAAAATAAATCCAACACCAGATTATTTAGTAATAAGTGGCAGCTTAGCACCGGGACTTAAGAAAAATTACTATAATGAAATTGCTAAATACTGTAAAAAAATTGATTGTAAAATCATTATTGATAGTTCAACTGAATCTTTAAAAGAAGTAATAAAAGAAGGTGTTTTTTTAATTAAACCCAATCTTTCAGAATTTCTAAATTTAACAGATTTAAAACTGAAAAGTGAACAACAAATAGCAAAAAAAGCCCAAGAAATAATTAACGAAAATAAAACTGAAATAATAGTTATATCACTAGGAGCCGCAGGTTCATTATTAGTAACTGAAGAATATTTTGAACATATCTGTTCACCAATTACACCAATTGAAAGCAGAGTCGGTGCAGGTGATTCAATGGTAGCAGGAATCACTCTTAAATTAGCTGAAGAAAAAAACCTCAAAGAAGCAGTATATTATGGAGTTTCTGCTGGTGCTGCAGCTGTAATGACACCGGGTACTGAATTATGCAGGAAAAAAGATACAGAAAGACTTTTTAGAATAGTAAAAAAAGAACAAAATGAATAACTATATTTTTTCTTGATGCTTTGGGCAAAAATAGGTTCCTCTATTATTGACTTTGATTTTTTTTATTTTTTCACCATCAATTGGACATTTGTCGCCTTTATTTCTATGTGGAATTACAAAATTTTTAGGAAAATTATTAGGGTTTGCATTTTTATTAATTGCAGTTTTCAAAACATCTTTCATATTAAAATAAAGCTTCTCAATTAATTCTTCACTAAGTTTGTTAACTTGTGATTTAGGATGGATACCTGTCTGAAAAAGAATTTCATCAGAATATATGTTTCCGACACCAGCGATATTTTTTTGATTCATAAAAGCAGATTTGACCATACCTCTTTTATTTTCAAAAATGTTTATAAAATGATCTAAATCAATACTTAAAGCATCAGGGCCCAATTTTTTTTCTTCAATAAAATTATCTAGATTATCAACTAATCTAACTTTTCCAAAAAGCCTCTGGCAGTCATAAGATAAGTGATAACCGTTATCAAAAGAAAATAAAACTCTGGAATGATCTGATTCATCATCTTTATTTTTAAAATATTTCAAAAAACCAGTCATACCAAAATGGAGCATCAAAAAATTTTGTTTTTCAATATTTATGAATAGATATTTGCCATGTCTCTTTGAATCAACAAATTCTTTTCCTTCAACCTCATTTTTTAATTTTTTTGATGAAGTATTATCAAGGATTTTTTTATTTTTTACTTTCACATTTTTTATTTTTTTATATAGGGAAGTTAAATCAAAATATTTTTTGAATACTTCTACATCAGGTAATTCTGGCATAGATCTTCTTCCTCAATATTCAAGTTAAAGTTTAATTATTTTTAAACTTAAGTTAAATATAAGTTAAATATAAGAAGATTATAGTTTAAACCTATGATATATCTTGGTACTTCTGGATGGTCTTATGATCACTGGATTGAGAATTTTTATCCAAAGGATCTAAAAAAAGGGGATTGGCTAAAATTTTATTCAAAAAAATTCAACACAGTTGAAGTCAATGCATCCTTCTATAGGCTTCCTTTTAGAAATATGGTAAAAGGATGGAAAAATAAAACACCAGATAATTTTAAACTGACTTTCAAAGGAAGCAATTTAATCACACATAAAAAGAAATTAAAAAATATAGAGGATTATTTGGATAAATTCTATTCACGTTTTGAAATGCTAGATAAGAAAAAAGGAACAATCCTCTGGCAACTACCACCAAACCTTTCACGTGATTATGATTTACTTGAAAACTTTCTGAATAACCTTGAATCAGATTTAGATCAAGTAGTTGAATTCAGACATAAATCCTGGTTTACAAAAAAAATATATGATCTACTTGAAAAATACAAAATCGGTTTTTGCATTATTAGTTCACCTGATTTTAAACCAGATGTAAAAGTTACTACTGATTTTGCATACTTCAGATGGCATGGAAAAGATGATTGGTATAGATATAACTACTCAGATGTTGAATTAAAAGACTTTGCAGAGAAAATTAAAAATTTAGATGTTGAAAATGTTTATGGATATTTTAACAATGATTTTGAAGGTTATGCACCTAAAAATTGTAAAAAATTAAGAGAAATACTTGAGGTATAATTTTTGAAAAATAAAGAAATAGCTCAAATATTTAATGAAATCGCAGATTTATATGAAATGAAGGATGTAGATTTTAAACCAAGAGCATATAGAAAAGCCGCTCAAAACATAGAAAGTCATGGTAAAGATGTAGAAGAATTATATAAAATAGGAGAACTGCAAGATATTCCTGGTGTTGGAGAGAGTACCGCTGAAGAAATCAAAGAATTTCTTGAAACAGGTAAGGTAAAACGCCTTGAAAAACTAAAAAAAGATTTTCCAGTAGACTTGCGTAGTTTATCTGGTGTTGAAACAATTGGGCCAAAAAAAATTAAAACCCTATATCAGGAACTTGGGATTAGAAATCTTGATGATCTTGAAGAAAAAGCAAAAGAAGGCAAAATAAGAAAGTTGGAGGGTTTTGGTAAAAAAACTGAAGAAAATATTTTAGAAAATATCTCTTTTGCAAGAAAAAAAGGAAACCGTTTTTTACTTGGATATGTACAACCTGAGGCAAAAGAAATCATAAAAATTCTAAAAGAACATGTCGATGAAATTGAACTAGCAGGTTCACTTAGGCGTAAAAAAGAAACAATTGGTGATGTTGATATTCTTGTTGTTTCAAAAAATTCAAAAGAAATAATGGATATTTTTACAGATATGGATAAAGTAGATAAGGTTATCTCAAAAGGAAACACAAAATCTACAGTACGATTATATGGCGGAATACATGTTGATTTAAGAGTTGTTGAAAAGAAAAGTTTTGGCTCAGCTCTTCAATATTTTACAGGTAGTAAAGACCATAATGTATCTGTCAGAAAAATTGCACAAAAAAAAGGTTACAAATTAAATGAATACGGCCTATTTAAAAACGATAATAGAAAAGCAGGTAAAACTGAAAAAGAAGTTTATGAGAAACTAGGTTTAAAGTGGATTCCACCTGAACTTAGAGAAAACAGAGGGGAGATAGATGCTGCAAAAAATAACAAACTGCCAGATCTAGTTAAATATGA
Source organism: uncultured Thermoplasmatales archaeon (assembly GCA_964518165.1). Classification (GTDB taxonomy): domain Archaea; phylum Thermoplasmatota; class E2; order DHVEG-1; family DHVEG-1; genus CAYZTD01. The sequence goes on along the minus strand of CAZFFN010000045.1, from coordinate 9,272 downwards.
TGATGTAAAAGGTGATCTTCAGATGCATTCGAAGTGGAGTGATGGCAGTAATACAATTGAAGAAATGGTTGAAGAATCACTTAATCTTGGGCATGAATATATTGCTTTAACTGATCATGTTGGTTCTTTGAAAGTAGCAGGTGGAATGGACAAAAAAGAGTGGGAAAAACAAGGCAAAGAAATCGATAAAATTAGGAAAAAATATGATGATTTTCATATTTTTCATGGTCTTGAAGCAAATATTAAAAAAAATGGAGAATTTGATGTTAAAGATAGTTTTTTAAAAGAAGCTGATGTAGTATTAGCCAGTGTTCATTCTTCTTTTAGAATGAGTAAAAAAGATATGACAAAACGTGTGATAAAAGCAATTGAAAATAAACATACAAATATATTATCGCATCCAACAGGTAGAAAAATTCAGAAAAAAGAACCAATCAGTCTTGATTTAGAAAAAGTAATAGATAAAGCAAAAGAAAACAATGTTGCAATTGAAATAAATGCTTATCCTGAAAGACTTGATTTAAAAGATGCAAATGTAAGAATTGCAGTTAAAAATAATTGCAAATTATCAATTGGTACTGATTCACATAGAAAAGATCATCTAAGATATTATGAACTAGGGATTGCTGTTGCTAGAAGAGGATGGGCAGAAAAAAAGGATATAATAAACACCTATAGTCTTAAAAAATTAAAAAAATTTTTAGAAAAATAAAAACTTTTTACATTTCACAACTACCATCACTAAGATATCCACCGGAATATCCTGATTCGACATTTATATATTCTCTTCCCTCTTTGGTATCAGCAATATTTAGTACCTGATTTTTCTTACTTCCATATCTATAGATTGTAATTCCTTTAGAATGTAGATCATGAGCCATCAAATATATTTCTTTTACATCATCAACAGAGGAATCATGAGGTAGGTTTACTGTTTTAGAAACAGCGTTATCAGTATATTTTTGAAAAGCGGCTTGTATTTTAAGATGCGTTATAGGCTTTAAATCAAAGGCTGTTAAAAATATTTTTTTAAGATCATCTGGAATTTCTTTAATGTCTTGAACTGAACCCTCTCTTGCGATTTCTTTTATAAGGTCTTTTGAGTAGATTCCTTTTTCTTTTAATTTTTTTTCAAAAAGAGAGTTTACTTCAAAAAATCTTGTTCCTTCCATGATATTTCTAATAAATGCTACACCAAAAAGAGGTTCAATACCACTTGAGCAATTTGAAATAACACTAATTGTACCAGTTGGTGCAATTGTTGTGACAGTTGCATTTCTCATATATGAATGAGATTTTTTATAGATGCTTTTTTCAAAATTCGGAAAAGAACCCTTAATTTTTGCAATTTCTGAAGATTTCTTTTTTGCTTCTTTACTAATAAATTTCATAATTTTTTCAGCTGTATATATTGCTTTTTTAGAATTATATGGTATATTAAGTTGAATTAAAAGTTCTGCAAAACCCATCACGCCCAGGCCAATTTTTCTATTATTTTTTGTTACTTTTTTTATTTCAGGCATAGGATAATCATTCACATCAATAACGTTATCTAAAAAATGAACAGCGAGGCTAACAGTTTCTTTGAGTTTATCCCAATCAACAGAAGAATTGTCTTTTTTTACCATTTTTGAAAGATTAATTGAACCTAGATTGCAGCTTTCATATGGTAGAAGAGGTTGTTCACCACAAGGATTACATGCTTCAATAATCCCTACTTCTGGTGTAGGATTATGCCTGTTTATTTCATCAAGAAATAAAAGACCTGGATCACCAGTTTTCCAAGCTTGATAAGTAATTAAATCAAACAATTTTTTTGCTGAAACCTTTTTTGTTTTTTCATTATTCCGAGGATTAACTAGATTTATTTTTTCATCGTTTTTTACAGATTCTATAAAATCATCCTTAACAGAAACTGAAAGATTAAAATTTTCAAATTCGCCTTCTTTATCCTTTGCATTAATAAATTCTTCAATATCAGGATGATTAAAATTTAAAATCCCCATATTTGCACCCCTGCGTCTGCCGCCTTGTTTGATAACATTAGTTGTTTTATCAAATACTTTCATAAAAGAAACAGGGCCAGAGGCAATTCCCTTTGTTGTTTTTACAATATCTCCTTTAGGTCTTATATTTGAAAAAGAAAAACCAGTGCCGCCACCTGATTTATGGATTAAAGCCATGTTTTTAACTGAATCAAAAATACTATCAAGTGAATCCTCAACAGGTAGAACAAAACATGCAGAAAGCTGCTGAGGTAAATTGAGCCCTGCGTTCATAAGAGTTGGGGAATTAGGGAGAAATTCAAGGTTTTTCATCAAATTAAAAAACTTTATTTCAGTTTCTTTAACATCGATAGTAGGATGTTTTTTATCTACTTCAGCTACCTTTTTTGCAACTCTTTTAAACATTTCAGAGGGTGTTTCAACAATTTCTCCTTTTTCGTTTTTAGCTAAATATCTTTCTTTTAAAACTTTGATTGAATTGATACTTAATTTTAGATCATCTTTAACACCAAGAATATCTTTTAAATCTCTTTTCTCAGCATGTCTATGTCTATAAAGAATATAGGCTTTAGCAGATTTTGATAAATTATTTTTTATAAGTTTTTTTTCAACGATATCCTGAATATCTTCGACATTAGGGATTTTACTTTCTGAATATTTATTTTCAATTTCTTCAACTACTTCGTTAGTAATGCCTTCTGCTTGGTTTGGATTTTCATCTGTTGCAATTAATGCTTTTTTGATTGCATCATTAATCTTTGAATCATCAAATTGTTCTATTTTGCCATTTCTTTTTTCTACTTTACTTATTTGCATTTTTAAGACTCAAAAATAAATTATACTTAATTATTTAATAATGATAACTTATATTAAACCAAAAAATAGGTTAAAAACCAATAAAACCTCTGATTATCCTATTAAATTTCAAAAATCGATTAATGACCATATTTTCCAACTAATGGAACAAAAGCACAACCACCGAGATTTTTAGTAGATAATTTTCCATCTATTTTTTCTATTCTTTTAAGCTCACAAAACATTCTACCTACTGGAATTAAAATTTTACCTGGGTCCTTTAGTTGATTTAAAAGTTGTTTAGGGATTTCTGGAGATGCGCAAGTAACAAAAATACGATCGTATGGTTGATGCTTTGGTAACCCTTCCGATCCATCTCCAACAAAAACAGTCATGTTTTCAATATTTGCTTTTTTAATATTTTCTCTAGCTTTTTCAGCAAGATTTTCATGTCTTTCAATAGAGTAAACATGACCAGAATTTCCAATTATTTTTGACACAATTGAACCATGATAACCTGAACCCGTACCAATCTCAAGAACTTTTTGACCTTTTTCTAAATGTAATTCTTCGCACATAATAGCAACCATGTGGGGAGCTGATATTGTCTGTCCGTTTCCAATCTCCATTGGACTATCAATATATGCTTTTTCCTTTATATTATCTGGAACAAATTTTTCTCGAGGTATTTCTAAAAAAGCTTCTTTTACAATATCGCTTTTAATGTATCCTGCTCTCTGTAATTTTTTGACTAAATTCTGCCTTTTATCATCAAACATATTATTCAACATTTTTTTAATATTAATAATTTAATCTAATAAAGATTAATTAATTTTGACTTCAAATAAACTAAAAAATACTTTGAATTTTGATGGATTATTTGTTTTTTCATGAACTGCCTTACAATTATGTTTTTAAGTTTATCTCAATATATAATTGAATTATCTTTGAATTAAGTTATTATAAGTATATTTTTCTAAATTAAGTAATGAAAAAAGAAGAAGCTAAAAAAGAGATTAAAGAACTACGAAAAAAAATTAGGCGCCATGATTATCTTTATTATGTTAAAAATAAACCAGAAATATCTGATAAAAAATATGATTCATTAGTTGAAAAATTAGAGAAACTAGAAGATAAATATCCTGATTTAATAACTAAGGACTCCCCAACACAGCGAGTAGGCGCTGAACCCGCTGAAGAATTTGCAGAGGTAGAACATGTAAAATTTATGTTGTCTCTTGATACTGGAGATAAAGAGGAGATAAAAGATTTTGATGAAAGAATGAAGAGAGAACTAGATTCCAACAAAATTTATTATACAGTTGAACCTAAATTAGACGGATTAAGTGTTGAAATAATCTATGAAAATGGAGAATATAAAAGAGGTTCGACTCGCGGTAACGGAGTAGTAGGTGAAGATGTTACTGAAAATATTAAAACAATCAAAGCAGTTCCTTTGAAGCTTCGTTCAAAAAAAACTGATATACCGAAAAAATTGGCAGTTAGAGCAGAAGCCATAATGTTGATTGATGATTTTGAACAATATAACAAGAAAAGAGTAGAACAAGGTAAAGAACCGTTGGCTAATCCTCGAAATGCTGCTGCCGGGTCACTTAGGAGATTAGATCCAAAAGAAACCGCTATCCGCCCTCTTAGCATCTTTTTTTATGAGATAATGAATTATGGTGCAGATGATATAGGTATTGATAATCAAAAAGATGCTATAAAAAATTTGAAAAAATGGGGATTGAAGACAAATCCTGAAATAGAACATGTCAAAAAGATAGATAAGGCAATTAAATACCATGATAAAATGCAGGAGAAACGAGAGAGATTAAAATATGAAATAGATGGGATCGTAATAAAACTAAATAAGTTTGAATATCAAGAAAAAATGGGTGTTAAATCCAATTCACCAAGATGGGCTATAGCTTATAAATTTCCACCACGTAAAGAGGAAACTCAAATTCTTGATATTATAGTTCAAGTAGGGAGAAGAGGAACGTTAACGCCGGTTGCTCTATTAAAACCAGTTGATGTTCAAGGTGTAACAGTTTCAAGAGCAACACTTCATAATGAAGATTACATTGAAGAAAACGATATCAAGATAAAAGACTGGGTTAAAGTTTTTCGAGCTGGTGATGTCATACCAGAAGTTAAAGAAGTAAATAAAAAGAAACGAAGTGGTGAAGAAAGAGAATTTGAAATGCCCAAAAATTGCCCAATTTGTGACCGTGAAGTTGTAAAAGAAGGATCATATTATAGATGTACCAATGGTCTTTCTTGTCCTGCTCAACTAAAAAGAAGTATTGAACATTTCGCATCAAAAGGAGCTATGGATATAGATGGACTCGGCGGAAAGACAATTGACTCATTAGTTGGTAATAAGTTAGTTGAAAAAATAAGTGATATATACAGATTAAAAAAAGAGGATTTGTTAGATCTTGACAGATTTGCAAATAAATCAGCTCAGAATCTTTTAGATTCTATTGAGGGGAGTAAAGATAAAAACCTTACTAGATTATTATATGGTTTAGGAATTCCAGAGGTAGGAAAACATGTAGCAAGGCTTTTAATCAAAAAATTTAAAACTCTTAATAAAATAATAAAAGCAGATAAAAAAGATTTCTTAGAAATTGAAGAGATTGGTCCTGAAATAGCACAAAATATTGTAAATTTCTTTGATGAAGAAAATAATAGGAAAGAAATCAAAGACTTGAAAAAACTTGGATTAAATATTGAACCAGAAAAAATAAGTGGAAAATTAGAAGATAAAAGATTTGTTTTTACTGGTGCCCTTGATGATTACACTCGGAGTGAAGCTAACGAAATTGTAGAAAAAGAAGGTGGAGAAGCAACGAGTAGTGTGAGTGAAAAAGTAGACTATGTAGTAGTTGGTAGGGATCCAGGTAGTAAATTAGATGAAGCTAAGGAATTAAATTTAAAGATAATTGATGAAAAAGAGTTTAAAAAATTAATTGAAAAACAGTAAAACTTTGTTATTTACTTATTTTTAAATTGTTTTTAAGTTATGATTATATATTATTTTTTGCTTTTTTTATTTAAAGTATATAGATGTGATTAGAATTTATAGAGAATTGATAGGTATTTTATCTTTAATATTTGGAATAATGATAATTGTTATACCTGACGTTATTGGTTATTTAATAGGTGGATATCTATTAATTTTTGGTATTTTAACATTAATAGGTAAACGTCTTTAAGGGAGTAAATAAAATGCCATATGATAGTATAGAAGAATTACCTAATCAAGTACGCAACGCACTTCCAAAAAATGCTCAAAAAATATTTAAAGAGGCATTTAACAATGCTTGGGATCAATATAGAGATCCAGAAAAAAGGAGAGGGGATGCCTCTCAGGAAGAAGTAGCAAATCGTGTTGCTTGGTCTGCTGTGAAGAAAAAATATGAAAAGAAAAATGATGAATGGGTAAAAAAATAAGAATTAGAGGGAAAAAATGAAGGAAAAAATGCTAATTTTAGGAATTATTATCATATTTACTGGAGTTGTACTTACAGGATGCATGGATGAAAAAAGCAGATTTATTGGTACTTGGGAATCAGAAGTTGGAGGAACTACACTTGATTTTGATAAAGATAAAACAGTAACTGTTTCAGGTGAAGGGCCATTGGGTATCGCTGAACTAAATGGAAATTTTGAATATTCTGTTGGTGAAAATGAAATAACATTTTCTTCTGGTTCATTCGGAATTACATTGAATTATAATTTTCCTGAAAATAATGAACTTGTATTAAGTAATGATCAAGGCGATTCTGTAACGTTTATGAAACAATAAATTTTAAACTGGTTGTAAAAATATGATTCTAGGATTAATAGATCTATCATTTGCAGTTCTTTTAGTTGTTATAATAGTTGCTGCAATCATTGGCTGGTATCTGTTGAAATTTGCCATTTGGATACTTATAGTTATTGTTCTTGTGCTAATTATATTAGCGGGTTTAGATTTTGTTTTTGGTATTATATCAAATTTGATATGAAGATTATTAGAAAAATTTTTGATAAAATAGATTCCCATTCAAATTAATCTTATACCAACAAAAAATGCCATTCCTAAAACGATACTGGCTCTAATCACTCCTGCTACAAAGTTCACTGCTCCAAATTTTAAACTTGATGGTGAAATAGGAGGGCTTCACCCCTATAACCCCCTTTCCACCTTTACTTCCTCGGCAAGCCCTTGCCTTATTCCGGCTGCGGTCATCCCGCATCCCCGCTCGGCGGTAAAACCAGGTAAAACCTGTTGTCTATCATCAATGATTTTTATATGATGATGTTCCTGTTGACGGCGTAAATATTCAGTAGATTCTTCAAGACTTTTCAATCCAGTTGATTGGTAATGTTCATAGCCACTCCAAAATGCACCATTGGGATATCGTTTACGGAATCCAGGATGCTTTTCAAACATACGTTTAGAAGTTTCTGATTTCAAAATAATCTCCGCTGTTTCTATTGAGTACTTTTTTGGGATGTTCACCTGGAAATGCACATGATTTCCAGCGAAACCAAACTCTCCAAACTCAAAACCTAGAGATTCTAGTTCTTTAAACCGTTTTTTTACAGGTCTCAATATGAGAAAGTTTTCTAAAACACTTATACCTCTTTTTGGTGAAAAAAACCCTTGTCACCCAGTTACTTCGGGTGTCACCCGAAATCTTTTTAGAGCTTACGCTACTATCATAATTCATAATTTGTTTTCTCCTGTCGCACCTTCATAGGGTACGCCCTTGTGGCGTACCGCGTGCGACAAGAGGAAAGAATAGATTTGTTTTTAAAAGAGATACGGCTTTTCATCTGCGGGCCATTACACTAGCGTTCCAGTCCACGCAGTATTCTCAGCCGAAAAATAATAAGCAAATATTTTTTTTTGATAAATTTGAATTTCTGATAGAATTCTAATCAACAGCAATTATAGGTTTTATTTTATTGCATATGTTATAATAAAATAGGCTGAATAAGAAAAAACCTTAAAAAAAAAGCATAAAACAATTCTCTAAGAAATTAATTATTTTAAATTTTTATTTTCATATGATAACGGTTTTAATAACAGTAAAAGTTCAAAATTTTTTCTTTGAATTTTTTTAGATTGTTTACGTATTTAATTTAATTTTTAGTTATTTTTAAGTTATAAATAAGTAAGATAAAAAGAAATCATTTCATGATAATATGACAATATATAAAGTAATAAATGTAGTTGGATCATCTGGAGAAAGTTTTACAGATGCAGTTGATAGTGCTGTAAATAAAGCAGCTGAAACAATAGATAAAATCAAATATGCAGAAATTGAGAGATTTACCGCAAAAATTGAAAATAATAAAGTTGATAATTATAGAGCTGAAGTAAAAATTTCTTTTGAAGTTGAAAATCAATAATAATTTTGTTAAAGGTTGAAAAATGAGAGAAAATAAAACCTTAGAAAGTTTTGACCATGATCCAAAAATAAATATTAAATGTATTTGTCCTAAATGTGGCCATGAAGTGTTCAAAAGAGAAAATTAAGCTTGTATAGATATAAAATATCCGATTTGCAAGAACAAATTAATCATCAAATAATTTTTTTTAAAACTATTTTTTAAATCAAACTATATTTCAATTATTTTTGAATTATAATCTAGTAATTTTTTTATATTTAATTAATTTTTTTAAAATGGTGAATTAGATATGGGAAATTTGAAAATTCGGCATCCAATTGAATTTGAGATAATACCAGAAAAAATTGATCGTGGAACAAAGTGGGTAACTTTAAGAGTAAAAAATCTAAGTGATTATACAATAACAAACTTAGACCTTAAACTAAATTCAAGGGACTCCTTTGCTTTAGAAACAATGTCCTCAGGAAAATATGTATTTAAACTTAAACCTAAACAAGAAGAATTAATACCATTTCAAGTACAAGCAATTGCAACAACAGATGTTTATGTTACAATTAACGGTTATCAAAATGGTGGATTTTTTTATGTTGAATCACCGGATATGCCTATAAGAGTAACAGACCAACCTGCTGATCTTAGATCCATGTTTGTCATGACAGAGCCTTATCCGCCTCTAGAAGAAACTTTAAAATGTGAAGCAAATATAGTTGGACTTGAGAAAACCGGAGAACTTGATTTAGAATTTTGGGCAGATACTCCCTCTGGTAGATTTGAACAATTAGGTGAGATTAAAACTAAATCTTTAACAGCGGGCGAAGAAACAAGTTATTCAGCTGAAATAACTCCAAAGGAAAAAGGGATTTACACTGTACATGCATATCTATATGACAAAAATAATAGAAGAATTGGCCATAGAACTGACTCTATTCTAGTAAGAGAATAATTATAATTTTTTTATTTTTTGTATTTGTTTAGCTTAAGATAAGCAAAGTTCCCTTCTTAGGAGTTTCTCAAGTTCATCAAACACGTTTTTCCCTTGAAGCCTCCACGTTGCAAACA
>CAZFFN010000044.1:0-10852 GCA_964518165.1 uncultured Thermoplasmatales archaeon | reverse complement strand
TTTTCACCGAGAAAATGTATGCATTTTCTCCTGATATATCTACCGATATTATTCAGGAAATAATGCTAAAACTTTTGAGTTAATTCTCGGACAGGCTCTCTAACTATTAAAAAAGTTGGGAGAACAAAATTTGACCAAATATTACAGTCAATGAAAAAACTATTATTGATGTGGGCATCATTTTACCTAATGAATACATATAAGTTGCTTTATCATCGCCTTCATCAATACCATTTGTAAAGCGAATCAATAGAAAAACCAATTCCAAAATATATATTCCAATGACTAAAACAAAATATTCGGGTCTTACATTTTCAAGTGTAAAAGTATCTGTAACACCCGGTATTTTTGATGCAGCAGACAATCCCGATCCAGAAGGCAATTTATCAGAAATCCCATTTATTATATTTGAAATAAGTTTTGTGATAGAAAGTGTTATACCACCAATCATAGGAGCAAAAACAGCTACCGTTGACCGAAGGGTTGAAGTAAGAGAAAAAAGAGTTTCTTTGATCTTTTTTTCTACTTGCTGAAGAGCTTTTAAGTGATCTGCAATTTTTATAATTGATATACTTACAGCTCTTTGGCTTTTTTGAATTCCTTCAACAAAAAGAAGCATTATTGCTTTTATTCTATCTGAATACACATATTTTAGTGATCCATATTCACTGTTAAACATTGATTCTTTTAGATTAATATGCATTGCTGTCAAGTTGTACCCTGTTTTATTAAAAACTTTAGAAATATTTGATCCTTTCATTGTATGAGCTACATACATAAAGCTTTCTTCAGGTGATTTTTCTTCAGATATTCTTTTACCTAAGATGTATAAAGCATCACTGAACTCTCTTTCAATCTGTTTTATTTCATCTCTAACTTTTTTATAAGGTCTATATACACTTAATGAATATGTTGTTACAGATACTGCAAAACCCCATATTATGAAAAGAGTTACTGGAAAATATGAGTTAAGACCCCGCGGATTTATTATAAAATTTAAAAGACTATTTGTTGGCCCATCTACGGTATATATCAATGGAAGAAACATAAAAAATATTCCCGGAAGAGCGACTAAACTTCCAAATATTATTGATAAAAACAGTCTTCTTTTTTTATTTATGTTTTTTAAATCAGGATGATCATCTGGTATATTTGGAGGGTTAAAAGTAGCTGGCCTCTGCAAAAGTATTTTTCTTGTATATAGAAAAACAAACAATGGAAGGATTATATCATAAAGGAAAAAAACCTGAAAAATAGTTATTTTTAATCCAACTAGCCCTGCTGCTGGAAGCATTGCAACTAAAGCTAGTGGTATCATAATTCCAATTGAATAAATTACCATAGCTGGTTGGTGAAGTCTATTTGCAAACTTGTTCATCATTTCTTGAGTGCCATCTAAAGCTACATCAAGTGCTCTATTGAGAGTTATATTTCTTGATGCTTCGTCTCTTTCTTGGATGGAGCTTCTTATAAGATGTAGAGATCTTTTGAAATATTCACTCCACCTGCCCCATTTATTTGCAAAAGTTGTTAATGCATCATCTATACCATGGTATATTCTTATCTCCATATCCCAAAGCATTTTTCTAAAATCCTTTGCGAGTTGAGTATTTGATTCAGATGCAGCAAATTTAACACTGTTTTCAAGGTTAGGAACTAATTTTATATACATTACTAGATAGGATAAAATCTCAGGTATATCACCTAGTGAATGAATTTTTAGATATTTTGCATAAGTCTTTGGATAATTAATAACTAGGTTCATTAATACTATTGGGACAATAATTGTTATCATAAGCATTAAAAAAAGTGTCAAAAGATCTATTTCGTAGATATTAGCACCATATACTAAAATTATAAATAAATCAATTAAAAAAAGCCCGATGAAAGATAAAAAAGCAGTAACATACCCAAATAAAAGTACATCATATGTTGATATATCAAGGCCTGTAAAATTCAAATTTTCAACGTAATCTTTGTTAAATGTTTTTTCTATTTTTCTAGTTGTTTTTTGGTTTTTTTTAAGCATCCATTGAAAATGTTTTTTTGAAAAATTTATGAATTTTATATAGTTATGTTTCTGCGTCATCTTATACTCTCATTATAGTTTTTAAACCATTTTTCCCAGTTGTTTTTTACTCTGTTGTAATTGACAGAATTATCACGTCTTTTGCTTTCTTCAAGAAACATCCAAAAAGCATTATTTGCATCACGGTTTGCTTCAGATTCAAGTAGAATAGGTTTTTCTATTGATTCTTTAACTATCCTTTTTTTGATTTGAGCTCTTAATCTAATGTTTTGAAGCGATTTTTCAACAGAAATTCCCCATTTCTTTGAAATGCTTTCAATAATTTGTGACTGACCCATATCAAGTAAATCAGTTGATTTTAATTCGTCTGTTGATGCATCATACAGCATTGTATCCTGGAATACTTTATCTGGATCTGGTTTTTCGGTCCAACCTGTTTTTGTGATTTCTGATATTTGTATAACCCGTCTTCTTCTCTCAACTCCGCCCTCAACTCTTATTGGTGCAGCAATAACAACTGCATCAACTGCTTTAAAAGAAGTAGATGGAACACCTATATCATATACTACTCGTTCATAGACATCTCGAGTTGTTGATCCATGTATTGTACCCATTATTAAGTTTCCAGCAGCACCAACTCTCATTGCTTCAAATAGAACCTTTGCTTCAACTCCTCTTACTTCACCAAGGATTAATACTGATTCACCCAGCCTTAGAGCTGTCCTAAGTGCTTCAGTTGGACTTATTTCAGTTGAAGCTTTACTTGCACCAATAGATTTAGTGATAAGTGATTGTATTTTATAACCATGGTTTTGAAGTATCTCAACAGGAATTTCTGGAGTGTCCTCAATTGTTAGAACCCTAAATCTCTGTGGTATTTCAAGCATCAACGCATTAAGTAACGAAGTTTTACCGGCACCTCTACTGCCCGCAACTAATAATGAAGCTTGACCGTCTACTAGAAAACTTAAGAAACCAGCAGCATCTGCTGAAATCATCTTGTTTTTTATGAAATGAGCAAGTGTCCATGGTTTCTGCCTATGCCTTCTGAGTGCAAAGGCAATCCCTTTTGGAGTTAGAGGTTTTGATATCGCTGCAACCCTTGTATGATATGCTTCTAGATCCATATCAAGAACAGGTGATGCTTCTGAAAAAGCTCTGCCGCTAAGCGTTCTAAACCGAGATGCTAATGCATCAATGTCACCTACTGATAAAAATATATTAGAGGTATATTCTTCTCCATCTACAACCACATGAAGAGGGTTGTTCACAACTGGTGCATTTACATATACATCCTGGATCCTATTATCAAGTAAAAGATCCTCCATTATTCCAAAACCCGCAGTATACCGAGAAAAAACATCAGACAGATAATCTATTCTTTTCATATCTAAATCCATTTTTTCTTTGTTCATAAAATCAGTAATTATCTTTTTACCAAGTTTCTGAAAATAGTCTCTAGCTGATTCTGCATCCATAAAAGATGCATCTTTTGGCCGGTGGCTTGATAGATAGGATCTTACTTTTTCAAGTAAAAAAAGTTCATCTTGGGGAAGTTCATATTCGGAGGGTATTACAAAATATAGTTTTTCAGGTCTTGATTTTAAAGTATAATGGGTAACATTCATTGGTCTTCTTCCATCTCGGGTTACCTCATATGATTCAAGAAATACTGCATCAGGTGGAGGATCAAGTTGAATGTATGAATCAATAAAACCCGGTCTTACATATGGCCTAATATAATTTCTGTAAAATAGTTCTCTATCTACATTATTATTTTTTATATGTCTTTGTAGATTTCCCTTCGATATAATTTCATTTATAATTTTTTTGAACTCTTGATTACACTTTTCACAGTATTTATCCTTAATTGTTTTTTCTTGATAGTATTTTTTTAAAAATAGAAAAGCCTTGAAGGGATCATTTTTTGATAGTTCTATAATTGTTTTTATATTGTTGTATCTTTTTAGGTTACATTCTCTGCATTTTTCTCTGTTTTTACTTGGGAGTTTCGGGTGTGTATATGCGTTTATATTTTCTAAAAAAGTGTTTAAATCAGAGAGTATTTGTAGTTCTCGTCCTTGAAAAACTTTTACATATGCATGATTTAAAATAAGTCTACTAACTGTACTTTCCGTCTGCAGTATTTTAAAAATATTTTTTCTACAGGTTTTATCAAAAATTGTTGAATTTCCTAATTTACAATTTCTGCAATTTATGATTATTGTTTTATTACCAGATCTTCTAAAACTATTATATAAACATATTTTATCTGACATATGCTTCCTCTATAAAACTAATTTAATCTTTTTAATAGATCAAACAAGTATTTTTTGTTATAACTATTATGTATCAATTTATACCAATAAAAACGAATAATTGTTATTATTATAACATAAAATATTTAATGCGACATTAAGATAAAATCTTGTTAATTTTAAAAGTGAGAGGATTTAATGTTAAAAAATACAAATGATTTAACTGGAATTACTAAAAAAAACTATGTTTTAGGCAGAAGGAAAAAATCAGATAAAGGCAAGCTTAACATTGGTAGATATTATGCCCTTGATGGATCACTTGGTTCAAATGTCTATATTGATATTTTAAGGCCTCATATAACATTAATATGTGGGAAAAGAGGATATGGTAAATCATACACAATAGGAGTATTTATCGAGGAAATTGCAAAGCTAGAACCTGTTGTAAAAACGAATCTCGGAGTAGTTGTATTTGACACCCTTGGTATATACTGGACAACCAAATACAAAAACAAAGAAAATTTAAATGAAATTAAAAGATGGAATAAAAAATCTGAAGGTTTTGATATAAAACTTTTTGTTCCAAAAAATCTTGTTAAAGAATATAATGATAATAATATTGATGCAATTAGTTTTAGTATTAGAATATCTGAACTTTCATCTTTTCATTGGTGTGAATTATTTAATGTTAAAGCAACTGAACCATTGGGTATATCAATAACTCGGGCAATACTTTTTTTAAAAGAAAATAAAAAACTCTATGATATCTTTGACATACTTAATTTTATAAAAAAAGATGATCGATGCAGCAAACATGAGAAAAATGCTGCTGAGAATTTTTTTAAAAATGCAAAATCATGGGGAATTTTTGATAAAAAAGGATTAAGTATAAATGAATTTGTAAATTGTGGTGTAATAACTGTTCTTGATATAAGCCAACTTCCTGATTTTAAAATAAAAGATATTGTATCCTCAATAATTGGAAAAAAAATCTTCGAGGAAAGAGTAAAATCAAGAAAAATACATGAACAAAAAAAGATGGGTTTAAAAAATGATAAAGAAGAAACCCCGATGGTATGGCTTGCGATAGATGAAGCCCAACTTTTTCTACCAAATCACAAAAAAACACTTGGTAAACAAGTTTTTATAAATCAATGGATGAGACAAGGCAGGCAACCTGGTCTTTCACTAGTTATGGCTACCCAAAGACCTAGTTCTCTTGATCAAGAAGTGCTTTCCCATTGTGATATTATTATTTGCCATAGACTTACAGCTCAGGATGATATAGAGTCCTTATCAAAGATTCGACCAGCCTATATGCATGGGACAATCAAAGAATCGATTAAAAAAGTAGGCGATGAAAGAGGCGTGGGACTTATTGTTGACGATACATCTGAGTCAAGCCACATTATTAAGATAAGGCCCCGTCTCAGCTGGCATGGTGGAGCAGAATCACTTTTAATAGAATCTAAGAGTTGATACTTATTAGAAAAATTAATGATATAGCGGCTGATATGATTCCTGTTCGTTTAATTATTAGCATTGCAATTATTGCATCTATTTCTATTTTATTTTCCATCGGTTTTTTTAGTTTTGGCATAACTGTTTCAGAAAATGATGTAGGATCTCAAGTAAATTACTTGTTGTCAAATTTAGATACAATGATTGCTAGTGGTTTTGCAAGAAACATCTATGAACCTCATTGTTTAGATGGGACTAAAAGAAGTATTTCTTTTGATCTACCTGATAATATTATGTATTTATCGTTTGGTTGTGACCCTGATATTGATAATAACGGAATTTTAGAATCTGATCTATTAGAAAAAGGAAATGTAATTTTTTATAGAGTTTCAAATGGTAATAAAAAGGTCTTTTGGCTTGATTCAAAAATTAAATTTAGGGAAGGGGAATTTGAAGATGATAAATGGGTGATAAATCATCCCGATCAAGGTTTTATAATAAAAAAGGGAGGGAAAACTACTATTATTTTTGAACTCGTTGAAAGGTTTAATCAAAAATATGTTTTAATTCAAGCTAATGATAATATAACTTAGATTATTAATCGTGGATCTTTTTTTGCTATTTTTACTGCTTTAAGAGCACTTCTT
This sequence comes from uncultured Thermoplasmatales archaeon, assembly GCA_964518165.1. Lineage (GTDB taxonomy): Archaea > Thermoplasmatota > E2 > DHVEG-1 > DHVEG-1 > CAYZTD01. The sequence continues at coordinate 4,457 of CAZFFN010000044.1, read as the reverse complement.
TCTTTGTCTTTTATCTCAAGCATTATATCAAAATTATATTGTTTTGTTTGATCTATGAAATTTTTAAAATCTTTTGTATCAATTGTTTCAGCATGTTTTCCTTTTTTCATATCTTTTTCTTGACTGCTGTAATCAATCATAGGAATCCCGTCTTTTCTATCCCAGGTTTTACTAATTTCTTTTATTCCATCAATGGTTTTTTCATTATTATTCAGTATTTGATGATGAAATACATCAAAAAGGATAGGAATACTTGTTTTACTTGATAAAAAAAGACAATCCTTTAGCGAATAGATTCTATCATCGTTTTCTATTACTAGCCTCTTTTTTATTTTATTATCTAATTTTGTGTAGTTATCTATGAAACTTTGAATTGCTTTTTCTTTGTCACCATAGGCTCCACCTATATGCAGTTGTATTTTTGATGTTTTATCAAGTTTCATTAAATCAAGGACTTCAGCATGATAAATCAATTCTTTGATACTTCTTTTTACAACTTCATTTCTATTTGAATTTAAAACTATAAATTGATCTGGATGCATTGATATTCTGATATTGTGTTTTTTGATTATTTTTCCAATTTCAAAAAAATCATCTTTGAAATGTTTCTGCCAGTAAAATGTACAAACTGGATGAGAAGCAAAAGGAACTAGGTCTGAAGTAATCCTAAAGAAAAAGATATTATTTTTTATGTTAAACTCAAGCATTTTTTCAAGGCAATCTAAGTTGTTTTCAACTGTATTTATTATTCTTTCTTCAGAATATGATTTAAGTCGAAATGTTTTATTTCCTCTGCATTTGATTGAACGATTAATACACGGATAACCTATTTTCATTTCCAATAATCCTTTGACGGGCAGATATTTACAGCTTCTGCTTCATGTAATTCAGGAGGATAGGGTTCAAAATATGTTTGGTTTTTAAGATAATTTTCATCAAATCGTATAATCCATGATTTCATAATAGCTATTGGTATCTCAAGTGGTATCTTTTTTGATTTATAATCTTCAATATTTTCTAAAAACATCTTTTTTTCTTCTGAACTTATTTTATTTGATACATATCCAAAACCGTGTTGAAGAATATTTATATTTGTGTTACATCTAAGTCCTTTTGAAAAAGTATCATACAATAATTTTTCATATTTTGAAATTAATTTATCTAATGATTCATCGTTTTTATTTGCAACTATTTTTCCCATTTCTTTTAGATTTTTTTGACTATATGCCATTATCAAAAACTTGTTTTTTGTATGAAAATCTATAAGATCGTTTATTTTTTTTGTATCTTTAATTTTTCTGAATCTTGCAAAAGTAAAAACTTTTTTTAGATAATGTTCTTTTATTGTTGAGTTTCTAAGTCTTGCTTCATCTTCAACTGCTAGATGTGAATATTTATCAAGTACTTTTTTTCCAAAAAAACCTGAATCTTTATATTTTGGAGCTGAATTTTTGGATTTAGGATATACTTTTACATCATTTATTCCGCAGGAGGGGGATTTAGATTTTAAGATGAAACCATCGATATCTTTGATTTTTTTTAAAAAATCATTTGCAAAATCATTCATTTTTTCTGTTAAATCTTTACCCATTTCAGGTTGAATTAAATATTTTTTATCGTCTTGTTCTGTGATTCTTATTGGATATCTCGGAACTCCAAGTCCTATTTCATATTCTGGACAAATTGGTATAAAATCAATGAATGGTTTTAATTTTGCAATAAATTTACTTCTAATTATTTGAGCATTATACCTGCAGAACTCAAATTCGATACATTTACTTATAACTATCTTTGGCTTTATTTTTTTAGACATAATAAGATTATTTAGTGGATGCTATTTTATTAACTTTTAGATAAAACAATTTAAGTTTAGATATAATTTGGTATTAAAAAAACATAATATTCGAATAGGGCTATCCCATATGTTTTTAGATTCTTATAAACATAAATATCATCATTAAAACCTTTTGATTCAACAGTTAATCTAAATATTCCAGAAGAAAAACCACGGTTCATTGTTTTAAAAAACCATCTATCCTTTATTTCTTTTTCAAGAGTCCAGTTACATGACTCTTTATTTTTGTTAAATATTTTAAAAACAGGTTCAAACTCTATTTTAATAGATAAATTTAAGGTATCCTGAGGATAATTATTATTGAGAATTTCAACACAGAATTGGCCAGTTTTTGTTAATAATCCACCCTTTAATTTAATAGCTATATCCACCTCAGAAGATTTAGGATTTAATTCAGCCATTGAAACTAGTAAACCCATAGAGAGCCTACATACTTTCGATAAATAAGTAAAATTCATATTTTCAGATCTATCTTCTGATGTATGATAGAAAGGATTAAGGGAATTTTCTAAAAAGTAGCTCGCAGCATATCCTTTTTCAACAAATGATTGATGATCACTGAAAGTTACATGTGGAAAAGTAAGTATCTCCAGACCAATGTATTTTACGTATTTTTTTGAAATATTTTTACTTATTTCTTGCATCCAGGAAGACTCAGGATTTGCATAGTGTCTAATAATGCTACCATCCTCAAGAGTTGAAGCATATCCTACGCCATCTAGATTCAAAACGCCAGTAATATTTATATTCTCTTCAGATATTTTTTCTACATAGCTTTGACTTCCAAAAAGACCTTGTTCTTCACCAGAAAATAAAACAAATTTAATTGTTGAATTAAAAACATAATCACTCAATATATCGGCAAGCATCAAAACAATTGACACACCTGAACCATCATCATCAGCACCAGGAGATATATCAACGCTATCATAATGAGCACATATCACAAATACACCACTATTATTGTTTCTACCTTCCAAGGTTGCTTCAATATTTTCACCAGATAAACCCTTATTTTTCCAAGGCAGTAGATCAACATCAAGATTTGTTTTTTCAAAAACAGTATAGAGATAACTTTTAAGCTCATTCAACTCTGTTGAACCAGTTGGATGAGGACCAAAATTTTCAATATTTTCAACATAATTTTTTAAAACCGATTGATTTACCTTTGGAAATAAAGTAGTAAGATCAATTTTATTTAAGGTTTCATTTTCAAAGAAATTGTTATTAGAAATCTTATACGATGAAACAGAAACTGTAAAATTTGAAATTAGTAAAAAAAGAACTAATACAAATGTGATAAATAATATGGTTTTTTTCCTCATAAATTAAAAAAACACCAATTTATTTATAGAATAAGAAATATATATAAATTTGCTGAAAAAAAAATGTTTTTTTACTAGTTTTATCCAAAAGTAAGAAATTATGCAGGGGAAGGGATTTGAATAAGTTTTTAATATTAAAAAGTGGTTTTTTCTCCTAAAGATACCTATAATATTTTTTGTTTATTTAAGTCAATATCTTTAGAAAAAAATCTATACCAAAAAGATATATTTATAAATAAAAATAAGTTTTTTAGATTGAGGAGATGGATATGAGAGAACAAATAAAATTGATATCAGTTATTGTCATATTGATTGTTTTACTCTTAAGCGGATGTCAAGAATCATCTGAAGATGAAAATAACGAGGCATCTAAATTTTCTAATTATACAAACCAGGAAAAAAAATTCAGTATAAAATACCCTTCTGAATGGAGTAAATATGAGAATCCTGCTGAAATTCCTGATGTCGATGTTTTATTTGTTTCTCCATCAAATGAACCTACAAAGACAGGTAATTTGATGATTACAGCAATTGATAACGTTTCAATGACAATGGATGAATTCAAGGATGCACATATTGAAAATTTAAGTATAACAGTTACAGATTTCAATATAGCTTCTCAAAAAACTACGACATTATCTGATTTTCCTGGATATGAATTAATATTTAATTTTACAAATGACATCTACACGTGGAGGCAACAAGAAGTTTGGACAATCAATAAAAATATACTTTATTTACTTGTCCACCAATCAGATCGAGAAGGTTATGAAAATTTTACTAGCGATATAAAAAATATGGTTGAGAGTTTTACTATACTCAAGTCAGATGATATAACTAATGAAAATGAAGATAACAGTGATTTCAATACGTTTATTGGTTCATGGGGGGATGGAACATCAAGTTTGATTACCTTTCACACTGATGGCAGTTATGCATCAGGTAATGAGGGTACATTTACATTTGAAGAGGGAAAACTTGTTTTAACAGATATCTATGATACTGTAGACAGATTTAACTATGTTTTTTCAAATAATGATGAAACTTTGACTCTAACAAATCTAGAAACACAAGAGGAAACAGTTTTAATTAAAATGGATAGTTAATCTATCTATTTGAAATAATTGGACACCATTTTAATATTAAAAAGATTCTTTAATTTCTCGAAGAAAAATATGCAGGGGAAGGGATTTGAACTTTCCTTAGGACTCTTTTTTTCTTTTAACGTTACATATTAATATCCACCTCGTTTATATCTCTATCGGCAAGGGCTTATA
>CAZFFN010000043.1:0-2501 GCA_964518165.1 uncultured Thermoplasmatales archaeon | reverse complement strand
GATATTGCTCAACTTGAAAGTGAACAAATTGGTGAAAGAGTTTTTGCAGGTCAATTACAAAAAGCAAAGAAAAAAGATAGTGGATTTATGGGTCATAGAGTTCCATTTGGTTATAGATGGGATGCAGATAACAAAACCTTTATTGAGGTTACTTCAGAAATTGAAATAATTAAGCGAATTTTTCAGATGTATGTTGATGGTTTTAGTATGAGGCAAATATCTAGACGACTTAAAGCAGAAAATAAGGAAAAAGGATGTCCAATTCAACAAAAGAAATTTGGAGATACCTCAGTTAGATATTATCTACACAATTGTTTTTATGCGGGAGTTGAAAGATGGTGTCATTATTTTAAGAAGTCAAATATTAAGCCAATAATTAGTGTGGAAATGTTTAATCTTGTTCAGAAGAACTTAAGAGCAAGGTGTCATAGTCATAGAAATTACGATCCTATGTTAATAAAAAATTCATCAACTTTTAAACTCGATGATACAGAACGACAGTCTATTCCTATGATTAATAGAGCAAAACATAATTTTGCTTATCAGGGATAAAATAATATAATATTCCTTTGTTTCATATCTGTAATTATCAAAAATTAAAGAAAATTTGGAGAGAAGAATTAAGTGGTTAAATTTTGTGATAATTGTGGTAAACCAATTGAGGATGATGAAATAAATTATCATACATCCCCTTTTGGAAAAACAATATCTGTTTGTAATAAGTGTTATAAAAATTATGAAAGAAAATCAGTAAGAAAAGAAAAAAATAACAGATCAACATTGAAAAAAATATCCGTAATTTTGGTTGTTATTCTAATTTTATCATTTGTTTTTGTTAATGGGCATATAACGTTGAATAAATCATATGATGATTTAGTGAATGAAATTAAAAATTTACAAAATGATTTAAAGGAAACTAGTGAAAATCTTAACGATTCAAAATTGGAATTGAACTTACTTAATAGTAATTATGAGAACAAGACAGAAAATTTAAATGAGAATTTGACTGAAATAGAATCATTAAAATCAGGTAACGAATATCAATTACATGATCCGTTATATGATGAAGTGATAACTTTTATTGACAGTGATAATAGTGAAGATGAGAGGATATTAACTGAAAAAGCAAAAACACAAGGGATAAACTGTGCTTTTGTAGTAGTAAATATTGTTGGTTCAAATATCGTCATAGTTGGAGAAGATCCAGAAGGAGCAAGCTACAGTCTTGCTGCATTTAATACATTGGATGAAGGAATGGTATATTTTGAGGCTCAAACAGACTATCGAGTATCTCCTGAAATTGGGAAAAAATATACAGATTGTGTTGAAGGAAAACCATACTGGTCTGATTTTATGGTAAATGATACAATAACGGATATATTGTTAATTTGGTAAGATAGCATGAAAAATGAAAAAAAGATAATACTTGGCGGAGTAATAATTATACTATTATTATCAACTTTAACCGTAGCAGAGTATTATTTTATGTCGGAGCCAATATCGAGTTTAAAAAATACTAAAAACATTTTGGAAGAAAATATTCAAGACAAACTTTATGAGCTACAAAATATTAATTCTCAAAAATCTAGTTTAAGTAGTCAAATAAAGCAAATTGAAAATAAAATTAAAAGTGCAAATAATGAATTAAATTTATTACATTCTGGAGAGAGATATGATTTACATGATCCAACTTATTCAGAGATAGTATCTTTTATTCGCACCGATAAAACAAACAATAAACAATATGATGAAGATTCTTTTAATTGTGCACATTACGCACAAGAGGTAAATAATAATGCTGAGAATGTGGGAATAAGATGTGGATATGTTGTTGTAAATTTAAGTGTTGAAGCTCATGCTTTGGTAGTGTTTAATACAACAGACAAGGGTCTTATTTATTATGAGCCTCAAAGTGACGAAAAAGTAAATCTGGAAATTGGTAAAAATTACTGGGCAGATTGTGTTGTTGTTACTGGTGCATATTATTATGAAAGAGATTCTAGTTGGGATATTGAAGATTTTACAATTTACTGGTAAAAAGTTTAAAAACAATTTTATAAATAGAAAAATATTACAACTATAAAACTTTGGTGACATATTATGGTTGAAAAAATATTGCCAATGGGTATTTGTTTAGCTAATCCGTCGTTCTCCTTTGATAAAATAGAAAAATCCTTCAGCTATGAATCCATTACATTCCAACTGGATGGATAAGATGCAGGATTGGCCTGAAGAGGCCAAACAGCGTATTCATACGCTTGAAGAAAGAAATCAGATTCTTCTAAAGGAAAATCAACAACTCAAAGAATTGTTATCTACTTTTGAAAAACGATTGAACGCGCTTGAACAAGAAAACAGTGAATTAAAACAGAAAATAACCAAGCTTGAAAACAAACTTCGATTGTACGAAAATCCACATACTCCACCATCGCAACAACGATTCAAAAAACGAACCACCAAAAAACATCATGGGAAACGAGGTGCACCGAAAGGACATCGTG
>CAZFFN010000042.1:0-3154 GCA_964518165.1 uncultured Thermoplasmatales archaeon | reverse complement strand
GTGAAACTATGGATGTCAGTTTTCATATTATTCTATTTTGGTTCCTTCTGGATATTTGATTTCACTGCTTCGGTGTCGATTGGATTGTACAGGTTGTCCATTCTTTTTATCCTGGAGAGCAAAAAATCCTCTCCATCCTTTTGCAAAACTTTGTTCAATGATGGCGATAGCTGTTTTTTGATCTTTTCCTGATAAATTATAAAGTTCAGTTATGGAAGATTGTTCAGCTCTGGGAGATTTATATTTGTAATTAAATTCAATCCGTTTATATTCTTTCCATTCATTCCAATAATGTTTAAACTTTGGAGTATTGAAATAAAAATTAATTTCTTTTCCATTTGAAGAAACTTTTTTTATTAAATTTTTTTTATCTTCTCTTATCTTATCTTCTCTTATCTTATCTTTATAGCTTAGCATTTGCTTAGCATTTGCTTCGCTATTGCTTTTTTCAGATTGTTTTGTTCGTTTCATTCTCCCTCCTTTTCTCCCAGCCTCAGTACGTTTTTCACTGATTTCTGTAAATTGAGAAAATTGTTTATCTAAAAACAAAATCTGTAATTCTCCATCAATATTTTGAATAATGTTATTTTCCAATAATTCATTTAATTCTTCTTCCATCTTAAATCTTTGTTTAGCATTTGCTAAGCTCATGCTACAACTTTTTGCCCAGTAATATGCACATAGATTTATGAATAATCCTTGGGCAGTCATTGAGCATAATGTTATATCTCCTTTTATCCATTCTCCAGGATAGTATTTGAAGTAAGGTAATTCAACTGCCATAATATTTGTGATTTTAAAAAGATATGGATGATGCTTTTATTCACTAATTATGCTTCAATTGAAGCCTTTTTATCCAATAATTCATCCCAATTATCTATTTTATGATTAGTTGGGAATTCATTAAGTAATTTAGATAAGCGGAGTAATTTTTGAGAACTTTGCATAAACATATTTTCTCCTGTTCGAATTCTTTTATTTTCAATTTGAGCTGAACTATATTTAGCTCTTTCAAATTGTAATTGTAAACGAATATCAGATTCATCCACAAGTTGTTTTTGAACTTCTTGTTTTCTCTTTTCATCAATACAAAAAAGAAAATATCCGCTGATAAAATTTACATTAAATTCTTCACTTATATTCCAACCTGGTTGAATTAATTTCCCTTCTTTATTTATATAACCATGACAAGGGATCATAGCTAATTCTGTACTTTCAATTAATTCTTTTTCCAATTTTCTAAATCCTGTTTGGATTAAAGAAAATAAAGAGGGTGGTGGAAAATCAAGAGCAATACCATATCGATATTCCATAATTTCCAATTCTCGATTTGTAGGTCTTTTTATAGATAAGTGTCCACGATTTTCACTCGTTGTAATAAATCCAGCTTTCAGTGGATTATTTTCATCTAATGCTGAAAAGACTTTACCATTTCCCCACATAAAAGCATTTTTTGTCACCCATAAAATGTGAGGAGGTTCATTTAATACACGATCTATTACGTAATTCAATTTATCTTGAATTACTTCACTGACTTTCTGTCCAGTTAATTGCGAAACATCTGTCGCATTAATTCTTGTTTTTACATTCATTTTCTTAAATTTTTAATTTATTCAATAATCTCAGCATCATCCATATCTGAGTTTTTATTCGGTGTATATAGATTTTCTTTATCTTGTAAATGATCAGGTAGTTCATTTTTTATACCATGTCTGTTTGCTGTCTTTTCCCAAACCATTTGCATATCTATTCCCATCTGTCCAGCCATTCTTACAAAACGATACATATGATGGCGGATTGCATCAATGGCTCTAAAATCTGAGGCTGTTGTTGGGGTATAATCTCCTTGTATTATGTACTGAAGTTTATCTCCTACTTTTAATAGTAAACGATCAACTTCATTATATATAGGATCACTTGGCCCAGTTTCTTGTTTTACTTTTGCCATTCTTTTAGCTGCAGCAACTACTCTACTCGTTGTAAGTTCAACACGTTTATCACTCTCCTCTTTTGCTTTTGCTAATTCTTCTTCAAATTTATCTTCTGGCATATTTGAAATAGTTTGAAAATTCATTGACTGATGCGGAGTTAAACCCAATTCAGATAGGGTCTTGGGTTTGGGTATATTAATGTCCTTAATATACTTACTATCCGGTTCATTCGGTTTTCTAACCTCCCCAGCCTGCTGGCCTTGTTTGATTAAATTTCCTAGAATACGTTGCGTACGTAGTTTTTGTTCAGCTATGAGGTTTTGCAGTATAGCATCTTTTTTTTCTGCTTTTGCCCAGGTTTCAATTGCGGTTACTTCATTCAGATATTTAGTACCTGTTTCAATGTCTTTTATTTGTGCTAATTGATTAGCAGCTTCATCTCGTAAGGCTAAGGCTTGATTTTCTACTTGCATAATTGGATAGTTTAATTTGATTAATAAAGAAAACCGAAACGATTTCTGCGCTGGGACTCGCTTACTTTCGCTTCGGTTTTACCTAAGAATATTTTATATACGTCCCAGTACATTTTCTTGGGTATAAAATTAATAAAAATTTTAATACGAAAATTGAGGGTCATTTTCCTGATTTATAATCCTTGCGGAGTTGTTTAACTTTCTTGATTATTTGCCACACAGAGCCTGTGCAGATTCCCAGCACTCGTTGCTGTAACAAGATTTTTTCTTCTCGTACATTAGCGAGTTGTTGGCGTAGTTGAGCTGATTGCATACGCTCCTGGTGGAGCTGTCTTTGTAGGTACTTACTTCCGAGGTTTGTCATGATCTTTTAAGTTTAAGTGCTTGCAGTGTGTTATTAATGTTTAGTTTTTCTTTTGGGACAACAATATCTATTACCGTTTCATATACTTTTGTACTTCCAATATTGATCACTTTAATATCCAAAATATTCTTTTTTCGCATTTCCTGTATTAGTTTCATTACTAATTCTTCCTGAATTATTTCTTCTTGTATTTTAAAAGGATACAGAGAAGCTATATCACGAGGAATGGTTGCTACTTTTATTGTTACTATATGCTTAAACTGTTGTTCCGGAATGATAATAGGTTTTTCAGGAGGTTCAAGTTTTTCTCGTAGATGTTTATATTCAAAAACAATAACAAGCAATAAAAGCAGGGTAAAAGGAATGGCAGCAAAAACGTATAAAAA
>CAZFFN010000041.1:0-69017 GCA_964518165.1 uncultured Thermoplasmatales archaeon | reverse complement strand
AGAACAAGGAAAACTAGAAACAAGAGCAAATGCCAATCAGTTTAAGGGAGATTTTAAAGAATTTGTAAATGGGATTAATGGTACTTTGGATAATGTTATTGGTCCACTTAATGTTACTGCTGAATATGTAGATCGTATTAGTGCAGGGGATATACCAGAAGAAATTACTGATGATTATAATGGTGATTTCAATGAGATTAAGAATAATCTTAACAAATGTATTCGTGCAGTAAATGGTCTTGTGGATGAGGCTGGTATGCTTACTGATGCTGCTGTTGCTGGTAAGTTGGAGACTCGTGGTGATCCTGAGAAGTTCCAGGGTAAATGGCAGGGTATTGTTTCTGGTGTGAATGATTGTTTGGATGCTGTTATTGGTCCTTTGAATGTTGCTGCTGAGTATATTGATAGGATTTCTGCTGGTGATGTTCCTGAAGAAATTACTGATGATTATAATGGTGATTTCAATGAGATCAAGAATAATCTTAATGCGTGTATTGATGTTATGAACGGTCTTCTTGATGAAACTGATAAGCTTATTGATGCTACTGTCGAGGGTAAACTTGAGACTCGTGGCGATGCAGATAAATTCGCTGGTGGATGGGGTAAACTGGTCGGTGGTGTAAATAATCTTGTAGAAGCGTTTGTCAAGCCTATTAATGTTACTGCTGAGTATGTAGATAATATCTCTAAAGGTGTTATACCAGAAGAAATAACAGATGAATACAAGGGTGATTTCAATAAGATCAAGGGAAACTTGAATAGCACAGTTAAGATGATGCGTGAACTCCTTGAAGAAACAGATAAAATTACAACTGCTGCTGTTGAAGGTAAGCTTGAGACCCGTGCTAATGCTGAACTCTTTAAGGGTGGCTGGAATCAACTTGTAGATGGAGTTAATCAAACTCTTGATAGAGTAATAGAACCAGTAAATGAAGCAGCAGAAATATTAAATTACTTAGCTGAAGGAGATTTGACTCATAGAGTTACAGGAGATTACAAAGGAGATCATGCAAAAATTAAGAATAGTTTAAATCAAACAATAGACAGCTTGACAGAAAAAATATCAAAGATTAATGATAGTACATCTGCATTATCATCATCAGCAGAAGAAATGTCCTCGTCTGCTGAAGAAGTAAATGCTTCAGTTGAACAAACTTCTTCAACAGTTCAACAAATGGCAGATGGGGCGAGTAAAGCAGCTGAACAGTCAAATCTTGTAATAGAAGAATCCAAGAAAGCAGGTGAAGCAGCAGATGAAGGTCAGCAAGCGTCTTTAGAAGTAAGTAAAAAGATGGGTGTAATTAAAACAACAACTGAAGAAGGAGCAAAAAAGATATCGGCTCTTGGTGAGAAAAGTAAGGAAATTGGCAAGATTGTTGACACAATTAATCAAATCAGTGAGCAAACTAATCTACTTGCACTAAATGCTGCAATAGAAGCTGCACGTGCTGGTGAAGCTGGAAGAGGATTTGCAGTTGTTGCTGATGAAGTAAGAAAACTTGCTGAAGAAAGTGGAGATGCAACACAACAAATAAATGACTTAATTGTTGGCATACAGTCAGAAATTGGTGAGTCAGTTAAGAGCATGGATCAAAACACCAGACAAGTAGAAGAAGGAAGTAAAGGCGTTGAGGACGCTGTAAAATCATTCGAAGTTTTACCTACAATTGTACAATCTGTAAATTCAGCAGCAAATGAAGTAGCTGCAGCTGCTCAGCAAAATGCATCAGGTAGCCAGGAAGCAAGTTCAGCGATGGAAGAAATTTCAGCGTCCATGCAACAAGTTGCAAGTGGATCACAACAATTAACAGATGTTGCTGTTGAACTATCTGATATTGTAAATGCATTCAATATAGACTCATCGAATGTTATTAAAAATAGCAAAAAAAAGAGTTCTTCACCAAAAAAAGCTCAAACACCAAGTTCAAATACTAAAAATATGAACGAAGAAAAAAATCCGGAGAAATGATAAAAAATACTTTGGAGGAATATTAAATGCCTGCTGAAAATGAAAAAGAAAGATTTGAAAAATCGGGTAGTGTAGAGGACCGGCAACTAGTAGTTTTCAAAATAGCAAATGAAGAATTTGGTGTCGATATTAATGAAGTAAAGGAAATCATTCGTTGGACGGATGTTACTCGTATCCCAAGTACTGAATCCTATATAAAAGGTGTAATTAACCTCCGGGGTAATATTGTTGTTGTAAATGACCTAGCTATGAAGCTAGGTCTCCCCAGTAAACAAATTGATGATGAAACACGAATCCTTGTCGTTGAGGTTGGCGAGAATAATACAGTGGGAATGGTCGTTGATAGTGCAACTGAAGTGTTACGATTAGATGGAGAAAAAGTAAAATCTACACCTGAGATGATTACTAGTGGAATTGATCAAAATTATATCGATGGAGTTGGAGTTCTAGATGAAAAAAGATTGCTAACACTTTTGGATTTAGCAAAAGTAATGAAATCAAAAGACTATGAAAAAATAATGAAAGCTCAAAAAATCGCACAGCAAAACATTAAGAAAGAAAAAAGAGAAGAGAAGAAATCTGATAAACCAGAGAAAAAAGAAGAAATAAAAAAAGAAGATAAAAAGGAAACACCAAAGAAAAAAGATGATAAAAAAACTGATGACAAGAAAGACGATAAGAAATCTGATAAAACAGATTTTAAGGAAGATAAAAAAGCAGAAAAATCTGAAGAAAATTCAAAAACTGCGGATAAAGAGAATAAATCAGATACAGAAAAAGAGGCTGATTCTTCTAATAAAGATTCTAAAACTGATAAGAAAAAATAAGGACTTACGCATTTCCGTCCCTTATTTTTTTCTATCAGGTTTTATATGCTGGTTTTTTTAGTTTGCTGGTTAGATAGGAATTAAATATTATGATTAATGAATATCAAGCAAGTTGCAGTTCCTGTAACGCTTCTTTTACTGTTGAATATGGGCGTAAAACAAAGACTGAATCAATTGAAGTATATGGATGTTCCAAGTGTCAGAATCTTTTTTCACTTTCTAATCTGCAGAAACTTGAATGTCCAAAGTGTAAAAATGATAATCTTATAAGATATAATTTTCATAAAGAAGAAAACATTAGATATTACGAGAAGATGCTAGAAAAAGGTCTTCTTAACAAGGAAAAATATGATATGCTTTTAGAATATTGGGATAAAATAAGTTTCAATAAATGTCCTAAATGTGGAAAAAATAGTCTAAATTGGGAAATATTAGAATAATAAAATACTTAAAAATTATAAACTCAAATTAAATAGTGAGTCTTTTATAATTCTATCAGCATTTTTTGTTATAGGTTTACCATGCCCGGGATAAATGATCTTTACGTCTAAACGAGCAAGTTTTTTGATATAAACCAGTATTTTATCATCTTTATGTTGCCTTTTAGAAATATTAATATTTGTATCTCCTGTGAACAATATTTTTTGTTTTTGTTCCCATAAACAAATAGAATCAGAAGTGTGACCGGGTGTATGAATTATTTCCAAATATCTTTCTCCAGCTTTGATTAACATTCCTTCTTTCAAGGTAACATCAACAAAATCATTATTATGAAAAGCAAATATTTTACAGTCATAAAGCTCTTTTATTTTAGGTGCCATAAATATATGATCATAATGGTTGTGAGTCAAAATTATTTTATCTATCTTTTTTTTACCTACTCCCGTATTTAAATCTTTAATATTTTCTAAAACTTTAGGGTCTCTTCCAGCATCAACCAAAACATTAGTATCATCAATACCATTCCAATCGCCTCTAATAAAATAAACGTTAGATGTGTATACATCTGAATCATTCGTAAGATTAGAGATTTTCATAGTATATTTCCATATAAAAAGTTATAATTTTTTAAACCAGGTTCTCAACTCTCCAGACCATTTATAGCCCATTTTCTCCCAGAAACCTTTAGCCTCAGCCATAACCGAAGTTGCATAAATCTGATTCATGCCTTTCTCCTTAGCTTTCTCTTCAATGTATGATAAAAGTTTTTTACCTAATTTTTTACCTCTATATTTATCAGAAACTTTAACCCATCCAATTGCTGCAGATTTATCTGGTATTACACCATGGCTCATAGTTTTTTTCTCTGAATTACAAAAATCAACATCTGCCGTACCAACAACCTTCCAATTACTATGTTTATCGTGAATATGAAATAAAACGTTTGAATTTAACTCATCTTTTTCTTCTATATCTAAGCTATGAGAAATTCCTCTAAGTCGATTTAAATAAATGCTTTTTTTGGATATTTCCCCTAAATCTGGTTTATTACCCCTTTTCATATGATTTTCCTCAAATAAACCTTATATTTTTTTAAAGATCTGGCCTTTTTCTGTAACTCTTTCATACATTGAAGATGCTTTTTCAGGCATTTTTTGTGTTCTTTCCATGGCAAGATAACCATTGTCATCAAGGGATCGGTGAAACATTTTGATAACTTCCGCTCTTTGATCTTTATTAAAATGCATAAGAACATTTTTACAAAGAATAATGTTAAATCCTCCTCTGATTTCCGTATAGGATAGAAGATCATGTTTTTGAAATTCCACAATATTTTTAATTTCAGGTATAACTTTGTAATCCAAACCATTATTTATTGATTCAAAATAACGTGATAGGATCTCTGAATCTACTCTTTCAACCATTTTTTTTGGATATCTTCCTTTTTTTATTGTTTCACCAAATTTACCTGTCGTATTATCAATATCTGTAGCAAATATTTTTATTCTCCTGAAAGCAAAATGTCCTAATTTTTCTCTAAGTTTTATTGCAAGAGTATAAGGTTCTTGGCCCTCTGAGCATCCCGCGCTCCAAATATTGATAAATCTCTTCGATCTAACTTTTGGAAGAGCATACTCAATAATTAGATCCATCGCCTCAACATCTCTGAAAAAATAAGAAAATCCCATTGCATCACCATCCTTAATTCTGATATAACTTTTTATTTAATAATTCTTTCTTTTTCCACTTAACATTTGATAGCATGTTGAACTAACTACTGCAGCGTTTTCTACATTTTTAGGTATTTCTATCTCAGAATCCATTTTATAAGCAAGATTTAGAAAGGGAATAGCTGTTTTCTTTCTACGCAATATAAAACTAATTGGGTTTATTATAATATTTTTTAAAGTATTTTCAGGGTGATTTACAAAATCTCCATAATCTCCAACTTGTGCGCAACAAAAAGTTAGATGTCCACTGGGATTAATATTAATGTTATTTACTGGAATAAAAGCATTATTTTTTATTTTTACAAAAAAACCTTTTAATTCATTACAGCCATCTGATTCAATTAAATCTTTTGTTGTGACCCTATAATTTTTTGGAGGATTAAAATCACTTTTTGATTTATTTTTTAATTTGTTTAACCTCCCTAAATTAAATTTATCAAATGCACGGCCAGCGTAATATATTTCTTTTCCATGTATGCCATAAAGAAAAGGGGCTGAAAAATTGTATTTTTTACATGATCTCCAAATTCTTTTTAACATATCGTTAATAGTGCTATCTATTGGTGGTGAATGAAAAGGATCAGTTGATATACAAATTCTTGTTTTACCTGTCTTTTTATCTTCAATTTCTAAATTTTTACTCCAAAAATTTATAACTTCATCTGAGTAATTTTCTGAACTGGCGAATCTTCCGTTTGTCAATATCCATATATCATAATCAGGTAATTTTTCCCGAATTTTTTTTAAAAATTTAGTTTGAGCTTTTAGTCTTTTTTCAATTTTCATATCATTATTTGGCCATGTGAAAAATTCTCCACCAGAAAGACGTATGTGCGGCCTACCGAAATTTAATTTCTTTTCTGAATTCTTAACTTTTAATAGAGTTTGATAATTTGTCCCATGTAAACATTCTAGATATGACCTGGATAATTTATCATTCAATTGAGTTGGTGGTTTTTTCATTTTTTCAAGTTTTTCCAAAATAGAAGAACTTGAAAATTCAAACTCAGCTTTTCCATTATATAACTCTTTGATTCTACTCAACAAATTATATCGTTGAATGTTTTCAATTATTTTGTAGGAATCATTAATAGTTGTAAATTCTTTACATTTTGGGCCAGAATCAGTTACACAGTGATTGCAATAATCATTACAATGGAAAGTTAGATCCCACTCGATTTTATGAATTGCTGGAATTGGTGTATTTTCTAGTTTAGGTATATTTGGAACAATATCTCTTTTTATAGCTTCGTCTAAAACCTTATTACAAAATTTATTTCCATCCACTAAATAAACATAAATAAAATACATTATTAAAAATTTTTTAATTTGCATATTAATGAAACCCTAAAGTATTCAGATTGAATATATTGTATTGTCTTTTGGAAAGATTATTAATAAAATAATTACATTCAAAGTTTGAATGAAAAAAATCGACGAAATAGATAAAAAAATAATCCGCATGATAAATGACGACTGGGAACAGGGAATAACAAAGATGGGAAAAAAATTAGGCTTATCACATACAGCAGTGAGATCAAGGCTTAAAAGACTTAAAAGAGATTATCTTAAGGTGAATTGCAACTTAGATTTAGAAAAAATTGGTTTAAAGCTTTTTATGATTTGCTTGGAAGCAAGAATGAAGAGTAAAGTGATAAACCATATTGAGAATTGTCCAAAAATAATTAATTATTTTGATACATATGGCCAATATAATTTTATAATGCTTGCAGTTGCCGAGGACACCGATACAATGGAGTCAATGATAGAACAATGTTTTTCTTTTAACTTTACAGATATAACAAAATATACAGTTATACCAATTACAAATTCACCATTTATGCATCAACCATTGAAATTTTATAATAATAAAGAAAAAGAAAATATGAAATGTGATTTTAATACGGAATGTCCAGATTGTGAACTATTTAAGAAAAATCGATGTGTAGGCTGTCCACTTTATGAAGGCTATAAAGGAATTTTATAGAAAAATTTTTTAGCTACTTTGATAAATCAATTATAAAACTATTTATAACTAAAAAGCATTATTACAAATAAGTATTAGAGCGTGGGGGGATTTAAAATGGTAAATATAATAGATCAATTTGGTCAAAACGCTGGAAAAATATGGAGAACTTTGAAATCAAATGGTGCTCTTACAAAAAAAGAAGTAATTAAAGAAACTAATATTTCTCTTAGAGATTTTTATGCAGCGATTGGATGGCTTGCAAGAGAAAATAAGATTTTTCAAAATGGTGAATTTTTTGCAATTGATGAAAATGATTTTAATAAAGTAGAAACTAACCATAAATTAAATATTGAAAAGACTAGCAGCGAAAAAATTTTTGAAACAATAGAAGCGGTAAATACGATTAAAGATCAAGAAACTAATGATAATATTTCTTCAACAAAAATTGTAAATGAATTACAAGAATCTGATTTAGGATTAATAGATCAAGCAATTAGCAATAGCTCATTAAATTTTGAGAAAATAAATCCTGCGGTTGATACTTTTTTACCTAAACAAAGTTTTAATGTTATAAAACCAACAGCATCTGAACCAATTTCAAATGTAGAAAACGATGTTAAAATCAATAACTTTCATGAAGAAAATAATACAAAAAGTGTTATGAAAAATGATTCTACATCTGAACAAATTTTTGAAAAAAAAGATAATGTATCAAATAGTAATATCTCAGATGAATATAATTTAAATAAAGACGCACAAAAAATTAATAGACAAACCTCAGAAAATTCTTTTTTAAAAGAGTCTATCGAAAAAATAAATAAAGTTTCAAGAATGACACCGGATCATTTAACATTTAAAGAGAAGAGCAGCTTATCTGAAGAGATGTCCCCTTGGAATCTTCCACAATTACAAAGAGGGACATGTGATTTATGTAAAGAAACAATTGAATTTGAAAATAATCTATCCGGTCTAACAATCGGTGGTAATTTTTTTGCTTGTGAAAATTGTTGTAAGGATTTTTCCAAAGAAGAATTAACATCATGGACAAAATCAAAGATGAAATCTCCTTCAGAAGTAAGGCCAATTGGTTTATGGGTAATTCAGGAAAAAAATAAGGATAGATCTGTACTTTCCAAAAAATAATGAATTTTTTCATTCATTTCAAAAAATTTCTTATTATAATTATTAACAAGTTTATATAACATAATTGCATTTAAAATACTAAACCTTTGATTGGGGAGTAATGGTTATTTGAATAAAAAAATTGACATAAATTGGAAAGAATTATTTGATCATACTATTGAATTTATGGGGATAATAGATAAAAGTGGAAATGTTTTGTACATAAATAATTCTGCTCTCAATTTTATTGGTAAAAAAACTTCATCTATAATTGGCAAACCTTTTTGGCAGACTCCTTGGTGGACTCATTCAAAAAAATTACAGAAAAAACTTAAAGAATCAATTAAAAAAGCATCAGGAGGAAAATGCATAAGATTTGAAACTGTTCATTTTTCAAAAGAAAAAAAACCATATAACATTGATTTTTCTCTTAAACCAAAATATGATATGCAAGGTAATGTCGATTATTTAATTGCGGAAGGTAGGGATATATCCTATGTAAAAATTATCGAAAAAAGATTAAAAGTTCGTCAGAGAAAACTCAGTCAACTTTCTACAGCTGTGGAGCAGAGTCCATCAATAATAGTTATAACAGATTTAGAGGGAGATATTGTTTATACAAATCCTAAATTTTCTGAAATAACTGGTTATTCACGAGAAGAAACAGCGGGTAAAAACCCAAGGATTCTAAAATCTGGTGAAAAATCTGACAAAGAATATAAAGAATTATGGGATGCCATTACATCTGGAAAAGAATGGAAAGGGGATTTTTATAACAAGAAAAAAAATGAAGAATTATACTGGGAAGCAGCATCAATAACACCAATATTTGATAACAAAGGAAAAATAATCAATTATTTGAAAGTAGCAGAGGATATATCGATTCGTAAGAATTTTGAGCAAGAATTGGAAAAATGTGTTAAAAAAAGAACTGAGGAATTGGCTGAAAGTGAAGAATTTAACAGGACAATGGTTGAAAGTAGCAAAGATTGTGTGAAATTATTAGATAAAAATGGAAATTTAATATATATGAACCAGGGCGGGCGGAATCTACTTGAAATTGAGAACGTTGGGAATTTTTTGAATACATCCTGGATAAATTTTTGGAAAGGGCAAGATAAGCAAAATGCAAAAACTGCACTTCGAAGAGCCCTTAAGGGAGATGCTGGATATTTTGAAGGTTTTTGCCCAACAATGAAGGGTAGACCCAGATGGTGGGGAGTACTTGTTTCTCCAATTTTTGGAATTGATGGAAATGTAGAAAAATTACTAGCTGTATCAAGAGATATAACCCAAAGAAAAAAAACAGAAAAAGATTTAAAAGAAAGTGAAAAAAAATTTAGAGGTGTTTTTGAAAATGTTCCATTTGGGATGGCAATTTTAAATATTAATGGATTTCATATCGAAAATAATAAATCACTTTCAAAAATGGTTGGTTACAGTCGAGAAGAACTTAAAAATATGACTTTTAAAGAATTCACTCATCCTGAAGATGCAGAAAAAGATTGGCATCTATTTAAAAAACTTGGAGATGGAGAAATAAAATCTTATCAGATAGAGAAAAGATATATCCATAAAAAAGGAAGTGTTGTATGGGGTAGTCTGGCAGTTAGCGCAGTAAGAGACCATGAAAATAAACCTTACCTAATTATTGGTATGGTCGAGGATATCACCAATATTAAAAAACTAGAAAATAAACTTAAAAAATCTTATGAAGTTGAAAAAACACTTGTTAGGGAGATACATCATAGAGTTAAAAATAATCTACAACTGATAATAAGTATGATAAGATTACAATCAAGAAGAATAAAAAATAAAGATATAAAAGAGATCTTCAAAGAATCACAAAATAGAATTAAAACAATATCTCTTATTCATGAAAAATTATACCGTTCAAAGGATGTTACAAGTGTTAATCTTCAGGAATATGCTAGTTTTCTTGTAGATCATCTAATTAGTACATACAATATTGACAAAAAAAGAATAAAAACAAATGTAGATACTGATCAATTTTATTTATCTATTGATGATTTAAATGCATGTGGTTTGATACTAAATGAACTAGTTTCAAATGCTTTAAAATACGCATTTGCTAAAACTAAAAAAGGAAATATAAATATAAAATGCAGAAAAATTGATAGAAAAAATCATAGATTGATAGTATATGATAATGGAGTAGGCTTGCCTGAGGATTTTGATATTAAAAAAAGTGACACATTAGGTTTTGACATAATAAAAACATTAGTTAAACAATCAGGAGGATCAATAAAAATTGAGTCTAAAAACGGTACAAAAGTTACAGTAAATTTAAAGAGAAAAAAATAGATGTGATTTTAAAGATGAAAAACAAAAAAATTTTAGTTGTTGAAGATGAAATACTTGTTGCTAAAGATATCCAAACAACTCTGACTGATCTTGGTTACAGTTGTCCAGAAATCGCTTCAAATCATGGTGAAGCAATACAAAAAACAAAAGAAATCGTTCCAGATTTAGTCATTTTAGATATCAAACTAAACGGTGGAAAAGATGGAATAAAAACAGCTGAAATGATTAATAAAGAATTTGACCTTCCAATAATTTATCTTACAGCTTATGCTGATAAAGAAACACTAAAACGTGCAAAAATTACTGAACCTGCAGGATACATTTTAAAACCTTTTGAAGAAAGAGAATTACATAGTAACATTGAAATGGCATTCTATAAACATGAAATGGAACGAGAGAGAATAATTAGAAATGAAGCTATAGAATCATCAATCAATGGGATCTTATTATCAGATTTGGATGGAAATATTAATTATGCTAACATGTCTTTTCTTAAAATGTGGAAATATAAAGCAAAGGATGAAGTAATAAATAGTCCGATAGTTAAATTTTGGAGGAACAAAGGAAAAACCGTAGAAATTATGGATGAATTATTCAAAAACGGATACTGGCATGGAGAATTAACTGCAGAAAAAAAGAATGGAAAATTTTTCGAAGTGGAAATATCTGCAAATATAGTTAAAAACAAAAAAAATGAACCAATATGTATACTTGCTTCTTTTATTGATATAAGTGATAGAAAAAAAGCAGAAAATAAACTTTTACAGACAAAAAACCATCTTCAGGATATAATAAATAGTACCGCTGAAATAGTTATATCTTTTGATAAAAACAATAAACTATCAATATGGAACAAAACAGCTGAATATCTAACAGGTTACAAAAAAAGATCAGTATTAGGAAATAAAATTGAAAAAATTGAGATTTTTAATGATCCTGAAAAAATAATTGAAAATATGGAAAAAGTTAAAAGTTCCGGACGTAAAGTTAACGAAGAATTAATTTTAAATACAATAGACGGAACAAAAAAAATACTTAGTATGTCTTTTATGTCTGTGACTGATGAAGAAGGAAAATATTCAGGTTCTTTACTTGTTGGGGAAGACATTACACACAACAAAGAGAATCACGGAAAGATAATAAGTGGTTATAGTTATTTTTTTCAAGATAGAGATATAAACTCCTTTGTTGATTTATTTAATGATATTTCTAAATCAAAAAGAAAAGCATTGTATATTACAAGATCCAATAAAAACTTAAGTAAAATAAAGAAGAATAGAAATATTGAAGTCAATACATTAAGGAAAAAAAATATTGATGACTCAAAAAATATAGAAGATATTTTTGAAATTGAAAAAAAAATTGAGAAGTTCTGTAATAACGAAGAATCAATAATAGCAATGGATGGACTTCACTATTTAATAATGAAATTTTCTTATAAAAAATTTGTAGATTTACTTTTTAATATTAATGAAATCATCTCAAATTCACATTCAATATTACTTATCCATGTTGATCCATATCTATTTGACAAAAAACAAATGGCAGTAATCGAAAATGAGATGCATGCAATACCAAGTCAAAATATTAATGAAATAAAATTAAATGATGATTTATATGATATGTTAAAATATATTGATAAAGAAAACAAAAATAACTCATTAGTTTCTTTGAAAAAAATTACTAAGAAATTCAAAATAGTTTACTTGACTGCATCAAAACGACTTAAAACACTTGAAAGTAAGGGTTTGATATATACAAAGAGAAATGGTAAATTAAAAACTGTATATATATCAAATAAAGGGAAAAATCTACTAAATAGAAGACTAATTGCATAAAGCTATCTTTTTTCTAATAAAAATAAAGATTTTTATAACGTTTTTATAACGTGTTTAAAACGTTATTAAAATATGATTTAATATTAGACAAAATATTCACTTTTAGAATAATGGGATGTAGTTTACTCAAAAATAAACTAATTTGAAAAAATTGCTTTTTAGGCAATTTATCCCAAATATATGTCATAAAGCAATGGAGAATTGAAAATATGGGAGAAAAATTATTGCAACTATTTGAAAAAGCCGCTGAAAAAGGAGGCGGAGATCTAGCAAAAGCTAGACTAGCTATGAAATCACAAATTAGTGAAGCAACTGCAAAAACGGCAGCAGACACGCCAGATAATATTAAAAAATTGCAAGATGCAATAGATGAATTATGGGGCTAATTTTTTGGAGGTGAAAAAAATGCCTGAATTGGAACAAAAATTTGAAAAAAAAGAAGAAGTAAAAACAAATCATAAATTTGATAAAGAAAGATGCAGACATACAAATATGGGTTTTCAATCTGTTTTACACTGCCACCACTATATGACACTAACAACACAAATGGCCGAGGATGCTGATTTTTTAAATGGAACTGATGTATTAATCACAACCATGGAAGATGTTATATATAAGGTTCTAGAAAATTACTATAAAGAAAATAACATAAACTCTTTAGATGAAAAAATTTCTGTTGCTGAAGAATATTTTTCAATAGCCGGATTGGGAAAAATAAATTTTGGTCATGTTGGAGAATTCTCTGCAACTGTAAAACAGACTCACTCACATATAGATGAAGGCTGGATAAAAAAATGGTCAAAGAGAAACAAATCTGTAAATTATATAGGTAGAGGATTTGTACAAGCATGTGTAGCATTATTTAACAATAAACCACCGAGAAGCTATGAATCAGAGGAAACGAAATCAATAGTAAGTGGTGCTGATTATGGGGAAATGAGAATTTGGTTGAAATAAAGGAGGATTAAAAATGCATGGAAATATTGATCGAGAAAAAGTAATTAATGAGCTTTCCAAGCTAGAAGTAACTGGAAATGAAGAAGGGCTTATAGATGGTTATAATGTACTTGTAAACCAACTTCCAACAGATTTTTGGAACCAGTTTAATGAAAGGATTTCAACAAAAGTAAAACCGGAACTAAGAGAACAAGCAGAATTTCTGCTATATAACGCAGCAAGAGAATGCGGTTATCACACAGGATATGGAATAATTACATCTGATGAGTTTAACTCAGTAGTAGGACCTATGATAAAAGACAAACCAGAAGATATACTACACGGCGCATATGCGGTATTTACTGCTTGGGGTTGGGCAAAATCTGAAGTAGTAGAACTTGTACCTGGTGAAAAAATGGTAGTAAGAGCATATGATTACTATGAATCAGATGTTGTAAAATATGGTAAATCGCCAAAACTATCTACCTATATGATCGCAGGGGTTTCAGCCGCATTTATGGATCTAGCATATGGTGGAGAATACCCAGATGGTTTTGATAATTTTGTATGTAAACAGACCAAGGGTATAGAATGTGGAGATGAATTCGCTGAGTTTGTGGTAACTAAAAAACAATAGAATTCTCAACTCAACTCAACTCTTCTTTTTTTTATTTTAAAATAAAAACAAACTCTTTGAGTGAAGTGAATGATAAAATAATAGGTCGCAGAAAATATGGATGAAATTATTTATTTCAATAATGCTGCAACTACATGGCCAAAACCTAAAGAAGTTATTGACTATGTTGCTGACTCACTTAAATTACCATATCATGAACATGGCCGAGCTACATCAAAAAAAATAATTGATTATCCAATTATTACTAGAAAAAAATTAAACGAGTTTTTTAATGGAGATAATTATAAACATTTTCAGTTCACATCAAATGCAACAGATTCCTTAAACCTGTTAATACATGGATATGTAAAAAATTTTGATGAAAAAATTCATGTTATTACTACAGAACTTGAACATAACTCAGTATTAAGACCCTTAAATACACTTAATAAAGAAAAAAAGATTGATCTTACAATTATTCCTTTTAATAAAAAAGGATACATTGCGTTGGAATCTATAGAAGAAAATATTAGACATAATACAGAATTAGTTGTTTTAAATCATGGGAGTAATGTGATAGGAACTGTTCAAAATATAAAAGAAATAGGTAACTATCTTAATGAAAAAAATATATTTTTTATTGTTGATATTGCTCAAACTGCAGGTCATATACCAATAGATTTAACAAAAATAAAAGTTGATGCATTGGTTTTTACGGGTCATAAATCTATGTTTGGATTTCAAGGAATAGGTGGTTTTTACATTAAAGATCCAACTAAAGTAAAATCATATAAACAAGGTGGAACAGGTATTATATCTCAATATCCTTATCATCCAAAAGAAATGCCTTTAAAATATGAATTTGGAACCTTAAATTACCCTGGAATTGTATCGCTATATGCTGGTATCGATTTTGTTCAAAAGATAGGGCTTAAAAAAATTGAAGAAAAGACAAAAGTGATGACTGAATATATTGTAAATCAACTCTCAAATTTTGAAAATATCAAAATATATAATAAAAATCCTGATCTTCCAGTAATTTCCTTAAATATCGAAGGCCTTGGTAATGATGATTTGGGTTTTATTCTGATGAACGAGTATAGTATTATGACAAGAACGGGTCTTCACTGTGCACCACTTGTACATAAAAAAATCGATGGACAAAAGGGTTGCCTAAGGATTAGTTTATCATATTTTAATACAATTGAACAATGCGAATATTTTACAAAAATTCTAAAAAAAATCGCTTTAAATATGAAAAATAAAATGATGATATAATGAAAATCTTAAGTGAGATATATTCAGAAGACTGCTTTGATGGTAACTTTATTAAAGAATATAAGTTGGATAAAAAGGTAGATAGTACATGGGTAAAATTATTAGAAAAATTTGGAAAAATAACAGTTTTAGATAGCTTAGAAAGGCCTTTCTATTCATTTGATAAAAAATATTTTTTTGCAATCAAAGGTATTTTAAATGAAAATAAAATAAAAGTCGTATACAGAAGAGACCATATGGATTTAACAAAAGATTTTTTAAATGCTTTAATTGAATCGGATTATAAAGAGAGTAAAATCAAGGATTTAAAAGCAATTGAAAAAAATATTATTGAAAAGATAGAAAAATGAATAGTTCTCTTTTAACAATACATTTATGAAAAATTACAATGAAATTATAACGAAATTATAACGAAATTAAGTTATTATTTAATATAAGGATTCTAATTAATAAGCTAGAATTAGCACTTCAAGGAAAGTTGGGATGTTCAGGGAAATTACATTTATCTCCAAAGCGATGTATTTTTATGAACACTCCTAAAACTCCTTGAGTATTTAGTAAATGAAAAAATGAGTAAAATGGATGAGATGCGCCAAGATACTCTATTTGTAAATCTAAAAAATTTGAGATAAGAAATAGTTTAGAAGATGGGATGTGATGCAGCCATGGTTAAAAAGGATAAAAATAATAAAAAAAACTCTAAAAATGTAGAAAAAACTTCAAAACAAAAAGATGAGATGGGAACTCTTTTAAAAGACATTGAGGAAGTTTATACTGCACAAAAAAAAGGCGATTTTGAAAAAAAATTAGATGTATCAAAATACAAAGGAGAATACAAAAAAATTGCTGAAAGGTATAACTCTACTTTTCAGTTTCATGTTGATAATATTTTGAAAATACTTGATGTTTTAGCTGAATATGCTGAAGGTGATTTTTCAAGAAATCTTGATAAACTTCCCGGTAAACAAGTTGTAGCAAATGAAAAAATGGATCTATTGAAAAACAACCTTGAAAAGATGATTTCTGAAACAAAAAGATTAACACAATCAACATCTGAAGGAAAACTTGATGTAAGATTAGATGCCGAAGAATTCAAGGGCGGATATAAAGAAGTAATACAAGGCGTAAATCAAACATTGGATTCAGTTGTTGGTCCTCTTCAGGTAGCTGCTTTATATATAGATCAGATAGGAAAGGGAACAATACCTGATAATATAAATGAAGAATATAATGGAGATTTCAATGAAATTAAAAATAACATAAATAAATGCATTAACTCAGTAAACGAATTAATTTCAGATGCTAATAAGTTAGCATCAGCTGCTGAGAACGAAGAATTTTCTACAAGAGCTGATGAAACAAAACATACTGGTGATTTTAGAAAGATTATTGAAGGTGTCAACAAGGCTTTTAAAAGTGCTGCAGACAAACTTTATTTATATGAATCGTCACTTGATGCAGTGCCATTTCCAATATCGGTTACAGATAGCGATATGAACTGGCTCTTTTTCAATAAAGCTGTTGAGGGTATAACTGGATTAAAACGTGAAGAAATGCTTGGAAAACAATGTAGTAATTGGAATGCAGATATTTGTAACACAGAAAAATGTGGTATTCAAATGTTAAAAAAAGGTAAAAAAACTAGTTATTTCAAACAGCCTGGTCAAGATATGGATTTTCAAGTTGACACACAATTCATTCAAGATTCAAAAGGAGAAAAAATTGGCCATATTGAAGTTATACAAGATATTACAGAAGCTAATAGAGTACGTGAATATCAAGAAAAAGAGGTTGATAGATTAGCAACAAATCTGGCAGAATTTTCAAAAGGTAATTTAGACATCGATACTAGTATTTCAGAGGGAGACAAATATACTCAAGAAGTAAAAGCAAACTTTATGAAAATTAAAGATTCTCTTGACGAATCTATAAACGTCGTTGGATCACTTATAGATGAAGCAGGGATGCTTACTACTGCGGCTTCAGAGGGAAATCTTGAAAAACGTGGAGATCCAGAAAAATTCCAAGGTAAATGGAAAGGTATTGTTGATGGTATAAACAATACAATGGAAGCTTTCATTGGTCCAATTTATGAAGCACTTGAAGTACTAAAACATCTTTCTCAAGGAGATCTTACTGTTAAGATTACTAGTGATTATAATGGTGATTTTGCAAAAATAAAGAATAGCCTAAACAAAACAATTGATAGTTTAACAGAAAAAATCACTTTGATCAATCAAAATGCAAACATAGTATCATCTTCATCTGAAGAGATGTCGTCTTCAGCTGAAGAAGTGAATTCCTCAGTTGAAGAAACCACTTCTACTATTCAAGAGATGGCAGATGGAGCAAATAATGCAGCTAATCAGACAGATGTTGTTCTAAATGAATCAAAGAAAGCCAAAGGCGCTGCAGCTGATGGTCAAAAAGCTGCCGAAGATGTAAAAGAAAAAATGAAACTAATAGAAAGAGCAACAATAGAAGGATCAACAAAAATAGCAGGCCTAGGCGAAAAATCAAAAGAAATTGGGAACATTGTTAATACTATTAACCAAATTAGTGAACAAACTAATCTTTTAGCACTAAACGCTGCAATTGAAGCTGCAAGAGCTGGAGATGCAGGGCGAGGTTTTGCTGTTGTTGCTGATGAGGTAAGAAAACTAGCTGAAGAAAGTGGAGATGCAACAAAACAAATCCGGGAGCTTATTTCTAGTATACAAGATGAAATACAAAGCGCTGTAAGAAGTATGGATGAAAATGCAAAACAAGTTGAAGATGGAAGCAAAGGTGTTGATGAAGCAGTTAAAGCTTTTCAGAATCTGCCTCCAATAGTTGATGCTGTTAATGAATCAGCAAATGAAGTTAGTGCAGTATCACAGCAAAATGCAGCAGGAACTGAAGAGGCAAGTTCAGCAATGCAAGAAATATCTGCGTCAATGCAACAAGTAACTAGTGCGTCACAGGAACTTACAAGCGTATCAGTAGATTTAGCTGAGATAGTTAAACAATTTAAATTTGATTTAAATGATACTCAATCATTAAACCAAACCACAAACTCAATAGATAACAAACCAATAAATCAGAACACAAATAATCCTCCAAAAAAAGAACCTTCAACAAAAAACGATCAAACACCCAATCCTGAAACAAAAGGAACAAATCCTAATAAAGCTACAAAATCAAAAACATAATAATTTTTTATTTTTTAAAGATGAATGGTGATAAAATGTCGGTAGGATTAGAAAATAAAGGATATAATGGAACATCATCAAATGAACAACAACTTGTAATATTTAAAGTTGCAAATGAAGAATTTGGTGTTGATATTAATGATGTTAAAGAAATAATAAGATGGGAGGAAGTGACTCGCATTCCAAATTCTCCTCCTTACATAAAAGGAGTTATTAATCTAAGAGGGAGCATAATTGTTGTAAACGATCTATCAATGAAACTAGGTCTTCCTAGCAAGGAGATTGATGATGATACAAGAATTCTTGTTGTAGAAGTAAATGATAATACAGTTGGAATGATTGTAGATAGTGCGACGGAAGTAATTAGACTTCCTGGTGAAAAAATACAACCCGCTCCAGGGATGATAAAGGAAAATATTAACACTGATTACATAGAGGGTGTTGGGCTACTTGACGAAAAAAGATTGCTAACTCTTCTAGATCTCGAAAAAGTTATTCATACTAAAGATTTTGAACATATTCAAAATATAAAAAAACAAGCAGAAAATAAAAAAAATAGCCCCAAAGAAAAACAACAAAAATCAAAAAAAGAAGAAGACAAAAAATTAGAAATAAAGAAAGAAAAGAAAGAAGATAAAAAACCTAAAAATAAAAAAACTGAAAAAACCAAAAAATAATCAACTAAAAAATCAAATTAAAATAAAGAAATAAAAAAAATAGGTGTTATATAATATGGATGCGCAAGAAATTGAAGAAATTTTTTCAAATATTGATAAATTTATATCTGAAAAAAATGATTCTAAACAAAAAGAAGAAGCTCTTTTTGATAATATAAAAACAAATCTAAACAGACTCAGATTTGAAGACAATAGAAATGAAAACGCTTCTTTGAAAACAAAAATGACAATAGATGAAAAAGCTACAAATAAAGAAATAATATCTGATATTGATAAATTAAAAGTTGATTTAGTAAAAAATGAAAAAACAATAAATAGTTTAAATTCCGAATTAAATCACCACAGAACTGAGTTAAGTAATTTAAAAGATGAATTAAAATTTTCAATGAAAGAAATGGAAACAAAAAATATATCGCTTAACGAAAAGGATAATCAAATTAAGAGTCTTAAGGCAGATATATCAATTCTGAGAAATAATATAAATCCAGTTACAAATATGCAAAATGATATAAAAAAAGAACTTTCAGAAAAAAAGGGAATAGTTAATCAAAAAAACGGCGAAATAAAATTGCTTAGAAACGAAATAGAAAAAAGAAATATTGAATTAAATAAGAATGTTTTTGAGATTAAAAAACTTGAAGAAACAATAAAGACGAATATTTTAAAAAATGAAGATTTTAAAAAAATTAATGATTCTGTAACTATGTTAAAATCAGATTTGGTAGAGAAAAATGCGGAAATAAAAACCTTAAGAAATGGAATAGAAAAGAAAAATATTCTAATTGAAAAACAAAACAAAAATTATGATAATTTAAAATCTAAAATCAATAGATTATCTTTTGAATTAATTCAAACAACAGAAAATTTCCTTTAATCAAAATAAGAAACATGATTTTTAATAATCAAAGAACTTTCTCTTCTAAAATTTAGGTCAAATTATATTAATCCGTAAAGTATAGAACACCCTACAAAATTTTGAGACTCTATAAGGGGAAATCTAATTTCAACATTTTAAAATAAATCTCTTTTTAGCCTTATTCCAGTCACTTTTTTAAGTACTGAATTACTAATAATATTTTTATATCAAATATCCCATATCAAATTTTGTTAACAAGTGTTAAATTATAGCAAAAGTGAAATTTACACTTTAAAAAAACCTTAAGGTGAGGATGGGCTAAATGTTTAAACTTAAAAAAAGTAAAAAAGATGGTTTAGATAAGAGTGAATTATTCCAAGCGTTAGATGGGTCAGTTGCAGCTATTAGAGTTATTGATAAAAAATTCAATATAATATATCAAAACAAAAAAATGGATGAACTTTCGGGAGTAAACTCAGAAAAAGCAATTGGGATGAGATGTAGTGATGAATTAAAGGGTCATACATGTAAAAGTAAAAATTGTACTCTAGTAAAGTTATTAAAAGGAGAAGAAGTAATCGAAGGTGAAGTTGAAAAAGAAACTTCAAAGGGGGAAAAAATTCCTGTAAAATTACGAGCAACTCCATTAAAAGACACAAAAGGAGATGTTGTTGGAGTTATTGAATCATTTGCTGATATTTCAGATATAAAAGAACAACAAAAAAAACTTGAAGATCAGAAAAAAATTGATGAAAGTTTTTTGCAAGGAATGCCGGATCCAGCTTTTAAAACAGATAAAAATCTAGTTATAACAGATGTCAACAAAGCATTTGCTGAAGCAATGGGCTACAGCATAGATGAAGTAGTAGGAAAAATGACTTGCGGAGATCTTTGTAAAACTCCTGTTTGTAACACAGATAGTTGCACTATAAAGAACTGTATAAAAACAAAAGGAACAATTGTTGCTGAAACTCATGCTACAACTCGCGACGGAAAAAAACTTCCAATACGTGCTGCTTGTGGTGTTTTACTAGATAAAAACAATGAACCCGTCGGCGGGTTTGAACTTTTAACAGATCTAAGTGCTCTGCATTCTATGGTTGAAAATGTTGAAAAAGTATCAAAAGGTGATCTAACAGTAGAAGTTGAAGAAGAATATAAAAACCGTGATGACTCAACAGGAACTTTGGCTAAAGCAATTGATACAATGGTTGAAAGTATGGCCAATCTTGTTGAAAATGTAAAACAAGGTGTATCTACTTTATCAAGTAGCGCACAAGAATTATCTAGTAGTGCTCAAGAAGTAAATGCATCTGTTGAAGAAACATCATCATCTGTACAACAAATTGCAGATGGTGCAAGTAATACAACAAATCAATCAAATATAGTTCTAGCTGAAATCAAAAAAGCAGGGGAAACTGCTGGAGAAGGAAAAGATGCAGCAGATAAACTCTTAAACAAAATGCAAATAATCAAACAGACCACTGAAGATGGAGCAAATAAGATATCTTCACTTGGGGAAAAATCAACAGCAATTGGAGATATAATAAATGTTATAAATTCTATATCTGAGCAAACTAATCTTTTAGCACTAAACGCTGCAATTGAAGCAGCAAGAGCTGGAGATGCAGGGCGAGGTTTTGCTGTTGTTGCTGATGAAGTAAGAAAACTTGCTGAAGAAAGCCAAAATGCAACAAAACAAATTGGTTCGCTAATCACAGATATACAAAATGAGATAACTGGTGCAGTAAAAAGTATGGATAAAAACAGAGAACAGGTAAATGAAGGACACACTGATGTTGAAAACGCAGTAAATGCTTTTAAGAAAATACCAATAATTGTTCAATCAGTTGATAAAGCAGCTAGTGAAGTCTCTGCTGTAGCCGAAGAAAACGCTGCAAGTAGTGAAGAAACAAGCAGTGCAACTCAGCAAGTAACAGCTAGTATGCAGCAAGTAACAGGTGCTGCGACAAAACTAACAGAACTTTCAACAGATCTACAATCACAAGTTGAAAAGTTTAAGACCAATAATTCTTTTGAAAAACTCAATGATTTATCATTTGATTCCAATGATGAGGATAATTCAAAAAAGGAAGATTTTAAAGACTCTAAGAACTCAAAAAAAGAAATTAAAATACAGGAGTAATTTACTCTATAATTATACAATTTTTACTCTATTTTTTCTTTCTTTTTATTAGAAATACTTAAGTATTCTTACATTATTCTATTTTTAAGAGAGTAATGGATGGGTAAGTAGGATAATTTAATCGTTAGTAGCAACTATTTTCCCAATTTAAATGATTAAAGGAGAGATTTGAGGGATATCTCGTAGGAGGGGTCTATATAGTTAAAAATAAATTCCAAAAAAATAACTTTTCAAAGAAAAGAAAAAATAAAGGGATTAGTCTAAAAATTAAAATTGTAGCTCTCTGTGTTTTACTTGTAGCAATTCCAACGACAACAGCTTGTGCAATTGGAATTAATGCAGTTAATAGTAGCGTTGGGAAAGCAAAAGAAGAAACATATAATCAAATTGAAGTAATGGTCGGCAAAGAAGCATATGCCTTAGGTTTATATGGGAAAAGTGTTTATGAACAAGGAAAAAGTATAGCTGCATCAGAGATAGAACCTGTTTACTGGTTTATCAAAAACTGGGAAGGTGATGATGAAACACTTAAAGATACAATCGCTTCGATGAGCGTCGGTGAAACTGGCTATGTATGGGTCCTTGATTATAATGGAAATTATGTGGTATCTAACAATCGTGCAAGTGATGGAAAGAATATTTGGAATGCTGAAGATAATGATGGAGTAGCCTTTGTACAGGAAATGATAAAGAAAGGAAAGGATCTTACTGCTAACGATGTTGATTATCAGATTTATCCCTGGAAGAATGAAGGCGAGACTGTTCCACGTGATAAGATCTCTGCTTTTGTTCATATTCCTGAGAGGGAGTGGATTGTAGGAGCTGGTGCCTATTATGACGAACTTATTGGCGATTTCTATACAGAATTATCTGATATTGTAGTTGGCGATACTGGTTTTGTATTTATTCTAGATACCTCCGGAAATATGGTTCTACATAAGAAAGTACAAGGTGAAAATTGGGCGGATAAAGAGTATGTTCAGCATATTTTAAGTGACATTTCATCAGAAAGTTTTGATGGAGTTGGTTATCATAGATATATCTCTCCTGAAACAGGCACATATAAAATAGCTGCATATGCTCCAATTGAAGGAACTAATCATATCATAATATCTTCTGCTTTCGAGGAAGAATTTCTTGATGAATTTATTGCAATACAGAAATCAGCAAATGAACAAATCAATATGATGATACTTCTATCAATAGGCTTAATAGTTGCAGGTTCAATAATTGCTTACCTCTTTGTTTCAAAACTTGTAAAACCACTATCAGATTTAAAAGAAACATCAGATAAATTTGCAAAAGGTGATAGATCTTCAACTTTGAATAAAAAGATACTTGCAAAAAAAGATGAGATTGGAAGCCTTGCAAAATCATTTAGTTCAATGCTTACTCAGATTAAAGACAAAGGTAAAATTGATGAAAGTTTCTTACATGGAATACCTGATCCGGCTTTTAAGGTAAATAATGATTTGGTGATTACTGATCATAATAAAGCATTCAGAGAAGCCTTAGGTTACACAGAAAAAGAAATCAATGGGAAAATGACCTGTGGTGATGTTTGTAAAACACCAGTTTGTAACACCGATAATTGTACAATTAAAAACTGTATGAAAACAAAGGGAACAATAGTTGCTGAAACAGTTGCAACAGCTAAGAATGGTCAAAAAATACCAATTCGTGCTGCATGCGGATGCTTACTTGACAGTAATAATGAACCAGTTGGCGGATTTGAAATCGTACAGAATCTTACAGTTCTTAAAAATCTTGTTGATAATGTTGAAAAGATGTCAAAGGGAGATTTGACAATCACTATTGACAAAAATAATTTTAATGAAAATGATTCAACAAGTATTCTTGGTAGATCTGTAGCAAAGATGGTAGACAGCTACAGACATATGGTTGGAAAAATTAGAGACAGTACAGATTTAGTATTAGAAACCGCTGAAAAACTTAGTGCAAACACTGAAGAAGTAACAGCTTCATCTGAACAAGCCAGCAGCTCAATTCAAGAGATAAGTAAAGGAAGTCAAGATCTAAGTAGTCTTTCTGTTAATACAACACACAGTACAAATGAATTACTTGAAAAAGTAAAAAACATGGATGAAATTGCAAATAAAACTGCTGATGCAACGGAAAATGTAAATAAAATTGCTGAAAAAGGTGGAATGGCGGCTGCTGATGCATCAGAAAAAATGAATAATATAAGAGAGGTTGTAACAAAGACTTCTCAAACAGTTAAAGAACTTGGAAATAAAAGCGAGCAAATTCATAAAGTTGTTGAACTAATTAACAGCATTTCTGAACAAACTAACCTATTGGCACTTAACGCTGCAATTGAAGCAGCAAGGGCGGGTGATGCTGGACGTGGTTTTGCTGTTGTAGCTGATGAAGTAAGAAAACTTGCTGAAGAAAGCCAAAATGCAACAAAACAAATAGATTCCATGATAGAAGATATTTCATCTTCTACAAAAAATGCTGTTAATTCAATGTCTCAGAGCGTTAAAGATGTTAATGACAGCGGAAAGATAGTTAATGAAGCTTTAAGCTCACTAGATGAAATCACATCAAATATTTCGTTAGTAACTGAACAAATTAATGAAATTAAAGATTCTTCAGATATACAAATGAAAAGCGCTGAAGAAGTTCAGAGATCAATAGAAAATGTTAGTGCTGTATCTCAAGAAAGTGCAGCAGGTTCAGAAGAAATAAGTAGTTCAATTGAAGAAACAACAAGTGCAATCGAGCAAATTGCAGATATGGCACAGAACCTTACAGATAAAGCAGATGAACTCAAAGAACTAATGTCAATATTCAAAATACCTGGCGCGGGTAATATTAAATCAAATATTAATGAAAAAACAAATAACATAGATTCAAAAGAAAAATAATTATCTAAAAAAGTTGGGAAAAAATGGTAGATGAAGACGAAAATGTACTAAAAATGATAAAACTCATTGCTTCAGTTCCTGAAGGATTAGATAATGTAAAAAAGAAATGGCAAAAAGGCAACTTAGAGATTAAAGATAATGAAATAGGGTTATTGTTAGATGATGAAGAAATAAAAATCCCATACTCAGACATAACAGATGTCGGCCAAAAAATATCTCTTGGTAGACTTGCACTAGGCGCTGGTATGGTAATGCCGATTCATCATACTTCAAATAATGAAAAACTAGTAACATTAGTTTCAACTACTCAACAAACTGCAAATACTCTAAAGAAAAAACTCTGTGAGAAAGTTCCAAATAATTCAGAAGTTGAATTTGTTTGTCCCTTTAGTAAAGGTGGAAAAGTTCTTTTAGACAAACAACCTGTAAAGGGAAAAATGGAGATAAAAGATGATACTATACAATTAGTCTCAGAATGGATGGGCAAAAAACAAGTTGAAGAAATTGAAATAGCTAAACTTGATGATTTTGATATAGGTGAAGAAGATGGAGTAGCTAAAGGAGTTAGATCAATTACTCTAAAATATCAAAAGAAAGGAGAAGGCTTGATATCCACATTAGTAAATGGGAAAAACTCAGATATACTTCTATTAAATAAACTCATTAAAAGTGTAAAAGGAATAGATGATGAAGAAGAAATTGAATTAACAGAGCAGGAATTTATGCTTGTTCAAATGATGTATACAAGTGATATTGAGGCAGAGAGCGTTATTGAAATGCTTGGGATTGATATGGCGGGTTTACAGGGACTTGTTAAAAACCTTGTCAGTAAAAAAGTACTCAAAGTTAGTGGTGATGATGAGTTTGAATTAACAGAAATTGGTACTAAATATATAGTTTCTCAAATGAAGAAAAATGTTGGAGGATAAACTAATATAGAATAAAAATTGGAGGAAAATAGATGGGAAAAAAAATATTGTTGGTTGATGACACCAAATTTATGAGGATGATGTTAAAAAACATCCTACAACCCAAAGGATATGAAATCGTAGACGAAGCCGGAGACGGTCTTGAGGCAATTGAAAAATATAAACAACATAAACCAGACCTAGTTACAATGGATATCGTTATGCCGAATATGACAGGTATCGAAGCAGTAAAAAATATCACCGCTGATGATTCAGGTGCAAATGTTATAATGGTTACAGCAGTAGGCCAGGAATCAAAAGTTAAAGAAGCAATACAAGCAGGAGCAAAAGGATACATAGTCAAACCATTTCAGGCACCACAAGTCCTTGAAGAGGTTAAAAAAATTATTGGCGAATAAAAGATTTTTATATTATATTTGGTGAAAAAATAGGATGACCATCCAAGCCTTGGTCGTGGATGACTCGGCACTTATGCGAAAAATGATTAGTGATATACTTAACTCTGATCCAGAAATAAAGGTAGTAGATACCGCTCATAACGGAAAAGATGCAGTAAAAAAAACAGAGAGATATAAACCAGACATAATAACAATGGATGTAGAAATGCCTATCATGAATGGGATAGAGGCAGTTAAAAAAATAATGGAAAAAAATCCTACACCTGTCCTGATTGTTAGTGCTCTTACGCAAAGAGGGGCAGATATAACAATGGATGCTCTTCAAGCAGGAGCAATAGATTTTATTTGTAAACCATCCGGTTCAATTTCAACTGATGTAGATAAAATTGGTAAAGATATTATAGAAAAAGTAAAAAAAATAGTTAACGCTAAAATTAAAACTCCTCAAGTGCCAACGATTCCTAGAACCGGTAAACAGATTCTAGGTGCAAAAATAAAGACACTTCTAGTTGATGATTCACCATTTTTTATAAAAACTACATCAGATGTTCTTCAGAAACACCCTGATATTTCTTTAGTTGGAACTGCAAATAATGGTATACAAGCAGTTGAAAAATATCATGAATTAAAACCAGATGTTATACTAATGGATCTAGATATGCCTGAGATGAATGGAGTAGAAGCCATTCATAATATTTTAAAAGAAAATTTTGTTCCAATAGTAGTTTTTTCAAGTGAAACATCTAATGAAATGAGAGATGTAAAAACAGCTCTTGAGCTAGGTGCAGTTGATTTTATTGCAAAACCTTCTCAAGGGTCATCAATGCATTCAATTTCACAGTTACTAGTTCAAAAAATCAGGGATGCTCGGAAAAAACAAAAAATTGCGAAAAAAATTGAAGAGACCCCTTCTGATAAAATACTTTTAATAGGAACAAGTACAGGTGGACCTCAGACTTTAACAAAACTTGTGCCACATATACCAGAGGATATTACTGCGGGTGTATTGATAGTACAACATATGCCTCCTGTTTTTACAAAGAGCCTTGCTGATAGGCTTGATAAGATCTCTGAAATTAATGTAAAAGAAGCTGAAGAAGGAGATGAAATAAAACCCGGGCATGCCCTTGTTGCACCTGGTGATTATCATATGGAAGTTGTTGAAAAGAAAATTTATGGGGAAACAAAAAAAGTAGTAAAACTAAATCAAAACGATAGAATACATGGTGTACGGCCCGCTGTTGATGTTACTTTTTCTTCAGCTGCAGATATATATGGAGCGGGAATTGTAGCAGTAATATTGACAGGTATGGGTCAAGATGGCGCAAATTCAATGGGTCTAATTAGAGCAAAAGGCGGATATACGATAGCTCAGGATGAAAAAACAAGTATAATATTTGGTATGCCTCAGGCGGCAATAAAACTAGGAGTTGTTGAAAAAATCCTTCCTTTAAATCTTATTCCCTATCATGCTGTGAAAATGTTAGATTATAATAATAGAAAGGCCGGCTGATATAAAAATGTCAGAATATAAAGATATGTTTGTAGAAGAAGCAAGAGAACACCTTCAGACTCTTAATCAAACACTTGTTGATTTTGAAGAAGATCCAAAAAATGCTGATGCTTTAAATCAGATATTTAGAGCAGCACACACTTTGAAAGGTATGGCTGCTGCTATGAATTATGATAAAATACAGAAACTTTCACATAAAACTGAAGATACACTAGATCTAGTTAGAAACAACCAAATCGAGGTATCAACTGATCTTGTGGATCTAGTTTTTGATTGTTTTGATGGTCTTGAAACAATGGTTGAGGATATTGCTGATACTGATGCAACAGATTTTGAAATTGGAGCCTTATTAGATAAATTAGAAGAACATATCAAAAAAGGAGACAGTAAAAAAGATAAAAAGAAAGAAGAGAAAAAACCTGAGAAAAAAGAGGAAAAAAATGAGCCTGCATTATCAGTTGATGAAAAAACAGAAGGAAAAATACTCGATCAAATAAACTCAGGAAAAAATGCATTCAAACTCAACATTACTCTAGATAAAGAATGTAAAATGAAATCGATCAGATCTTTTCTTCTTCTTAAAAAACTTCGTGATATTGGAGATATCACTTATTCAGAACCTGATATTAAAAAAATTGAAGATGGAGAATTTGACAGTGGTTTTCAACTAGTTTTTTTAACAGATGGAAACGGGGAAGCAGTTCAAAATGAAGTTAATTCTGTCTCAGAAATTGAAACAAAGATAATAACACCGATAACAATTAAAGAAGACAAATTAAGTTTAAAAGACCCACTAAAAGAAAAAGAACCACCATCTGAAGAAAAAGATGAATTAGAAGAAGCAAAAAACGAGGATAAGAAAAAAACCTCAAAAAAAGAAGAAAACAAAAATCAAACAAAAAAAACAGATAATAAGAAACCATCTAAAAAAAGGAGTCAAAGTATAAGAGTTGACATGGATCAACTTGATGATTTTATGAATCTTATTGGTGAACTAGTTATTAGCAAAGGTAGACTCGGCCAAATAGCAATTGATCATAAAATAGATGAACTACAAGAAACAGTGAACACTTTTGACAGGCTTACAACAGAACTACAGGATAAAATCATGAATATAAGAATGATTCCGATGAGCCATATTTTTAATAGATTCCCACGTATGATACGTGACATATCTAAGAGTAGTGGCAAAAAAGTAAATCTAAATATTGTTGGCGAGGGAATAGAACTTGATAGAACAATTCTAGACGAAATTGGAGATCCTCTTGTTCATTTGCTTAGAAACTCTGTTGATCATGGAATAGAAATACCTGAAGAAAGAAAAGCAAAAGGTAAACCTGAGAAAGGAAGAGTGGATTTAATAGCAGATCGAAAGAGAAACCATGTTTTAATAGAAGTTCGGGACGATGGTAAAGGAATAGATCCCGATGTTATGAGAGAAACCGCTGTTAAAAAAGGACTTAAAACTAAACAAGAAGTAGATTCCTTATCTGATAAAGAAGCTTTAAACCTGTTATGGCTTCCGGGTCTTAGTAGTACTGAAAAGATTACTAATGTATCGGGACGCGGGGTTGGAATGGATGTAGTAAAATCCACAATAGAAAAACTCAATGGGGCAGTAGAATTTACATCTGAACAGGATAAAGGTAGTATTTTTTCACTTAAATTACCTCTTACAATGGCGATTTTTAAATCATTATTCGTCGGAATCAGAGATGAAACATATGCTATACCGATAAGTAACATCATTGAAACAGTTAAACTTTCAAAAAAAGATATAAATTATATCAAAGGAAATAAAACAACGGTTTTAAGAAATGAGGTTTTACCTCTTTTACATCTCAATTCTCTTTTAAATCTACCAGAGAAGACAAAAGAAAAAGATGAACTCTTTGCAGTTATAGTACAAAAAGAAGACAAAAAATGTGGATTAATTGTTGATCGATTGATCGGCCAACAAGAAATAACAATAAAAAATGCAGGAGCTAGTATGAAAAAAACAAAAGGAATTGCGGGTGTAACAATCACAGGTGATGGTAGAGTCATCCTTGTCCTTGATTTAAACACATTAATATCATAAAAATTAAAAAAAGAAGGTGAAAAAATTTGGAAAAAATCGTATTAAACGATTCTGAAAAAGATGCTCTGCAGGAACTAGCTAATATTGGTGCAGGGCATGCATCAACAGCTTTATCTCAAATGATAAACAAAAACGTAAAAATGGGCATTCCCAAAGTTGAAGTAATTTCTCTTAACAATGTATCGCAGCATATTGAATCAGAAAAAGTTGTTGTTGGAATTTTTTTAAAAATATCTGATGAAATCCCTTCATATGTTGTTTTATTTATACCTCGTAAAAGTGCTTTTGCATTAGCTGATATGCTTCTAGGAACAAAACATGATCCAAAAAAAGAAGTACTTACTGAGATGGATAAATCAGCTTTAAACGAAGTTGGAAACGTTATGATATGTGCATTTTTTGATAGTCTTTCAGAGCTTTTACAATTGAGTATAGTTCCAGGTCCGCCACATCTTGCATATGATATACCAAATGCAGTTCTGGACTATATTTTAATACAAATAGGTCAAGTTTCAAATGATGTAATATTTTTCAATGTTGATTTAAAAGAAGAAAAAGATAGTTTCAAAATTGATATGTATCTTATGCCTGAACCAAAATCAATTGATGTGTTACTTGAAAAGATGGGCATGAAATCTTAGATAAATATATGGGTTGAAAATATGGAGCAAATAATATTAAATGATGATCAAAAGGATGCTCTACGAGAAGTTGCAAATATTGGCGCTGCACATGCAGCAACAGCTCTATCAAAGATGGTCGGCCGAGAAATACAGATGGGCATTCCAAAAGTCGAAGTTATTCCACTTGAAAGAACAGTTGATTCAGTAATTGATCAGGAAGTGGTAAGTGCAGTTTTTTTAAAAATCGAAGATGGAATACCTTTGAATATTTTACTACTTTCATCTATGGAAAGTTCGGTTGCCCTTTCAAACATGCTACTTGGAAAAGACATCAATGAAAAAAAAGATGTACTTGATGAAATGGATCAATCAGCAATAAAAGAAGTCGGAAATGTGATAATGTGTGCGTTTTTTGATAGCCTTACTGAACTACTTGGTGTATCTTTAATACCTGGACCTCCACATCTTGCATATGACATGCCAGCAGCAGTTCTAGATTATGTCTTAATTCAACTAGGTGAAGTGGCAAACGAAGCAGTTGTTTTCAGCTGTGATGTAAAAGAAGAAAAAGGAGGTAATTTCAGGCTTGATTTATTTTTACTTCCCACACCTAGTTCGGTAAAAACAATGCTTGATAAACTTGGAATGAGTTAAAAAAAGTATGAGGTTGAAAATATGTCGCAAATTGAAAATTTAAATGAAGATCAATTAGATGCCGTAAAGGAAACAGGAAACATTGGTTGTTCACATGCAGCAACAGCTGTATCAAATATGATAGGTAGAACTGTTGATATCTCGGTTCCAAATCTTAGAATAGAAAAACTAGATAAAATTGATAACGCTTTTTCAAATATATTTAGTGAATCGAAAAAAATAGTTGGAGTATATATTGAACTAACTGATGAATTCAGAGGAAGTATACTTATGCTTTTTACAATGAAAAGTGCTCTTTCTCTTTCTGATTCATTAATAGGACAAGAACCTGGGACTTCTACTGAACTAGATGAAATGTCAAGATCAGCTATCACTGAAGTAGGTAACATTGTTGTATCAGCATATACAAACGCATTAGGTGCCCTTATGGACTCAACAGTAATGCTTTCTCCACCAACTTATACTGAAGACCTTCCTAAAACTGTTTTAGAAAAAGTAAACGCTACACTTGGAAAAGAAACATCTCATGCATTAATATTTGATATAAAATTTACAGGTGAAGGAGACCTATTTAATTCCTATTTTGTTTTACTTCCATCACCAAACTCTTTAGATATACTTCTAAAAAAACTAGGGGGCATGGTAGCAGAAACAGCATCTGAAAAAGATGAATATGCTGAATCTTTATCAAAATAAAAAAAAATCAATGTGAATGAAAAATGGATGAAAATACAATAACCGTTGGTATTGGCGAGTTCGCTGTTGCAGAGGGTAATCAAAAGATCACCACAGTAGGTCTTGGTAGTTGCATTGGAATTGTAATCTATGATGAAATAAAACACATCCATGGTCTATCACATATTATGCTTCCAAAAATGGGGCAAAAACAAGACAGGATTGGAAAATATGCAAATACTGCTATTCCAAAAATGATAGAGGAATTAGTTAAAAAAGGAGCACTAAAAGGCCGGATGAAAGCAAAACTAGCTGGTGGAGCAAGTGTGTTTTCTTTTAAAGATGATAATCTAAAAATTGGGAAAAGAAATATCGATGCAGTAAAAGAAATACTAAATGAAAATAAAATTAGAATAGAAGCTGAAGATCTGGGTGGAAACCGAGGTAGGACAATTGTTTTTGATCCAGTTTCAAAACAACTTTTTATTAGAATGGTAAAAAAAGGGCCGAATGAACCTTCTAAAAAAGTAATATAAAAAATAGGAACAGGTGTAAAATTTGATAGAAAAAGAATATCCAAAAGATTTCTATGATTTGAAAAAAAATATAAAAAGACTACTAGATTTTAATACAGAGCAATATAAAAATACATATCTTGGAAGGAGATTTGATTCACGTCTTCGAGCTTTCAAACTTGATACATATTCAGAATACTGGGATCTTTTGAAAAAAGATAAAGCAGAACAAGAAAAACTACTAACTGAACTTACAATAAATGTAACAGAATTTTTTAGGGATAAAACGGCATATGATGCATTTAGAAATGAAGTAATTCCAAATATACTTGAAAACAAAAAACATGGGAAAATAAAAGTATGGAGCGCGGGCTCATCAGATGGTAAAGAAGCATATAGTATAGCTATGGTTTTTTCTGAAATCCTTAAAAATAAAGATGTAAAAAACAGAGTACAGATTATTGGAACAGATATAGATAAAGATTGTTTGACTGTTGCATCAAATGGTGTATATGTCTCAAAGCCAGGTATCCACCAGGTTGATATTGAAAAACAAATTGGTTTTTTAAATAATTCAAAAAAATATTTTGACATAGATGGAAACATATATAGAGTAAAACCAGAAATAAAAGAACTAACCTCTTTTAGATACCATGATTTAATATCAGGTCCAAAAAAAAGAGGTTTTGATATAATAT
Source organism: uncultured Thermoplasmatales archaeon (assembly GCA_964518165.1). Lineage (GTDB taxonomy): Archaea > Thermoplasmatota > E2 > DHVEG-1 > DHVEG-1 > CAYZTD01. The sequence goes on along the minus strand of CAZFFN010000041.1, from coordinate 36,120 downwards.
TTTGTAGAAATGTAGTAATATATTTTACCCGGGAGCTACAAAACATTCTTTATAAAGATTTTTATAATGCATTAAACCATGGCGGGTTTTTTATTATGGGAAAAACAGAGACTCTTATAGGTGAAGCAAGAGAAATGTTTGAACCATTTAATACCCGGGAAAGAGTGTTTATAAAAAAATAAAAAAATTTAACATATGAGGAAGAGATAAAAATGTCATATGAAACAATTAGAAATGAAATTGACGATTTTCTAAGTTACAGAGATCGTTATCGCACAGTTTTTGAAAAAAGTGCCGTTGCAATAATGATTACTGATCAAAACGAAAGAATAATTGATTGTAACAAATTTTCTGAAGAACTCATTCAACAAACCAAAGATGAACTATTAGGTAGACCAATCAAAGAAATATATCCTTCGAAAGAATGGGAAAAAATCCGAAAAAAAAACATTCGTTTGAAAGGTATACAACATCATTTGGAAACAAAAATCAATAGAAAAGATGATGAGCCACTTGATGTAGATATCAGTATAAGTGTTCTAAGAAACGAAAAAGGGGAAATTACTGGATCGATAGGTGTAATAAGGGACATTAGCGATAGAAAAAAAGCTGAAGAAAGACTAAACTCTTTACTTGAAAATGCTGAAGATTCAATTTATCTATTGGATAGAGATCTTGTGTACATATCAGTTAATAATGAACTATTAAAAAGACTTAATTTATCAGAAAGAGATGTTCTCTGGCATGGATTTAACGAGTTTCATACAGAAAATGAAACACAGGAATTTAAAAAGAAAGTAGAATGGGTTTTTAAAAATAAAAAACCAACAAAAGATGAACATAAATGCAGCAACCTTGGCCAGTGGTTCTTAAGAACACTTTCTCCAGTAAAAGACAGCATTACAGGTGAAACTATTGCAGTTGCAGTTATTTCAAAGGATATAACTGAACTAAAAAAAACTGAGCAGGAACTTAAAGAAAGCGAAGAAAAATACAGAACAATTTTTGAGAACAGTGCTGTAGCAATAATGTCTACTGATGAAAATGAAAAAATTGTTTCATGGAATAAGTTTACAGAAAAATTACTAGGTATGGATAAAAAGGATCTTTCAAAAAAACCTGTAAAAGATTTATATCCTGAAGCTGAATGGAAAAAAATTAGAAAACAAAATGTTAGACAAAAAGGAATGCAGCACCATCTTGAAACAAGGATATATAACAAAAATAATGAATTAATCGATGTTGATATATCTTTAAGTGTTTTAAAAGATGCAAAAAACAAAGTTACTGGATCAATAGGAATTATCAGGGATATATCAAAAAGAAAGAAAACAGAACAAAAACTATCGTTTGAACATAATCTTTTAACATCTTTACTTGACACTATTCCCGATTCAATTTATTTTAAAGACAAAGAAAATAGATTTATACTTGTAAACAAAGCTAAAGCAGATCACAATGATACACATCCTAAAGATATGATAGGTAAAACTGATTTTGATTATCAAACAAAAGATCGAGCAGAAAAATCAATTGAAACAGACAATAGAGTTCTAAAAACAGGTAATCCAATTATAAATGAAATCGAAAGATACAAAACAGAAGATGGAGCAGACCGATGGCTATCTGTAACAAAGATTCCAAGATACAACAAAGATAATGAAATAATAGGAACCATGGGTATATCTAGAGATGTTACAAAACTAATGAGAGAAGAAAAGGAAACCGAGAAATACAAAAAAGTAGCAATTGGTCAAAACCTTCGAATGATTGAACTTCGGGATAGAGTAAAAGATATGATAAATGAAGTTGAAAAAGAAGAAAAATAAATTTTTTAACTTAATACTTTTTTTATTTCACTTGAAAAATCAAAGATATCTTTTTCTGTAGTGTTAAAAGAACACATTAATCTTACAATATTTTCTTTTTCATCAAAAACATGGAAAAAATATTTTTTTAAAAGTTCTTTATTGAATTTTTTATCAAATTTTGCAAAAACAGCGTTTCCTTGTACAATTTGTGTGATTTCTATATTTTTAATATCTTTAATTTCTTCATACAAAATTTTAGCCATTTTATTTGCGTGTTTTGCGTTTTCAAGCCATAAATCGTTATCAAAAAAAGCATTGAACTGGGCAGATATATAACGCATTTTTGATGTAAGATGCATGCCTTGTTTTCTATAGAATTCAAAATTTTTAGCTAATTTTTTATCAAAGAAAACTACTGCATCACCAAACATCATACCATTTTTTGTTCCACCAAATGATAAAATATCTACACCTGCTTTACCAGTGATTTCATTTAAATCTGAATTTAAATAAGCTGCGGCGTTACATAATCTTGCTCCATCCATATGAAGAAGCATATCGTTTTTATGAACAAAATTAGATAAATTCTTTATTTCTTTAGGTGTATAAACTGTTCCAAGTTCAGATACTTGAGTAATTGAAACAACTTTAGGCTGGGCCATATGAACATCACCAATACCAACTATATGTGGTTCAATCAAATTCGGTGTTAATTTACCATCACTAGTTTCAATAGTTTCAATTTTACAACCTAAAAATTTTTCAGGCCCGCAGCATTCATGAACATTCAAATGAGCGGTTGTAGGGCAAATAATTGAATTAAAAGAGTTAGTAACTGATTTTAAACCAAGAATATTTGCTGCTGTACCATTTCCTACAAAATAAACATCGATATACTCACCGAATATTTTTTTAAATTGCTCAATAGCCTTTTTAGTGTAATAATCTTCACCATAAGCAAGAGAAAAACCAGCATTAACAGACTTTATCTCTTTCATTATGTTCTCATGTACGCCAGAATGATTATCTGAACCAAATTCATAATTGATTTTCATTATTTTTTTCAATATTAGATATTATTTAAAACCTTTTATGTTATTTTTACCCCTAAAATCGCAAAAAGATATAAATATGATTAGGTCATGCGCAAAAATAGTTGAAAGGAATAGATAGGGATTTCAGTTCTATAACTTTAGGATATGAAGTTTTTTATCACCTTTTAAAAAATATATCTCCTCCAAAAGGATTTGAGGAGGCAATTGGCTATGAAAGGAAAAGTTAAATGGTACGATCTAAGAAAAGGATATGGGTTTATAGAAGTAGACGGACAAGACGATGATATCTTTATCCACAGAACCTCACTCCCAGAAGATGTAACATATCTTCAGGAAGAAGACGAAGTGGAATTTGAAATTGAAGAAACGGAGAGAGGCCCTAAAGCGATAAATGTAAAAAAATTATGAGGAAAAAATATGAAAAGTGTAGAAAAAGGCGATAAAGTTAAAGTAGAGTATACAGGTAAACTTGAGGATGGAACAGTATTTGATAGTTCAGAAAAACATGGAGCTCCTCTAGAGTTTGAAGTAGGAGCAGGACAAGTAATAAGTGGATTTGACGAAGCAATTGTAGGTATGAAACAAGATGAAGAAAAAAAAGTAACGCTCAAACCAGAAGAAGCATATGGTCAAAGAAACGATGAACTAATAAAAGATATACCAAAAGAGTCATTTCCACAAGACCAGGAAATAAAACCAGGCATGGTTTTTATGATGAAAGTTCCGGATGGAAGACAATTCCCTGCAGTAATATCTGAAGTAAAAGAAAGCGCTGTAACAGTTGATTTAAATCCGCCACTAGCTGGAAAAACACTAGTATTTGAAATTAAACTCTTAGAAATTGCAAGTTAAAAAAAAATTATTTTTTTATTGTTCAATTTCTTTTTCTGCTTTTTTTAATTCTTCTTGCATCATTTTATCAAGTTTTTTGTCAATGCCTTGTTCTTTAGCAATATCTTGCATACTTGTGATTATATCTTCCCAAAATACCTGCTGGGAACAAGCGTAATCCCACATCTCCAGACGTGTTGCTCCATCTACTTTTTTGAATTCTTCAAGAAGTCCTTTTTTTCCTTTGTCATCCATTTTTTACGCCTCCTTTTTTTCTCTAGATGCTCTTTGTTGTTTAAGAATATTAATTCTTGCTATTTTTGACATGTTTTCCATTATTTCATCCCATATTGCTTGTTGGTCTAGAGCGAAAAACCACATGTTCATTTTTTGTTTTATATCAGCTTTTTCGAAATCTTCAAGAAATGCCTTTTTATCTTTTTCATCCATAATTTTTCCCAGCCTAAGTTCGATAAATTCTATCAAAAAAACAAATAATTTCTTACTATATAAAACTAAATACTAAACATATTTATAATAGTAAAAATAAGGCAAAAAATGTCTTTTAATGAATGTAAAGACCACCGTTTACATTGATTGTTTCACCTGTAACATATTTTGAAAGATCTGATGCAAGAAAAAGACAAGCTCCTGCAATATCTTCAGGTTTTCCTAGTCTTTTAAGTGGTACCTCATTTGCTCTTTTCTTTCTTTTTTCTTCAGTGTAATCTGATATTATATCTGTATCAATAGTTCCAGGTGCAACAGCATTTACTAGAATTTTTTTATCAGCTAGTTCAAGTGCTAGGCTTCTCATAAGACCAAGCTGACCTGCTTTAGATGCTGAATAATCAGAGCCGTGTGATGAGCCACGGAATGCTAATTGGGAGGATATAAAAATAATTTTACTGTTCTCTTTCATATATGGTAGAGCTATTTTACACATATTATATGAACCAGTTAGATTAACAGAGAGTACTTTGTTCCATGTTTCAAGGGATTGCTCTTCAAAACTATTTCTAAAATATATTCCTGCGTTGTTTACAAGAATGTCAATATTTTTTCTTTTTTTAGTAAAAGTTTTTACTATTTCTTTTACATCATCTGTCTTTGATACATCTCCTTTAAGAAGTATTCCATCTCCACCGTTTTCCCGAACTTTTTTTAACGTATCTAAAGCTTCTTTTTTGTTTGAAACATAGTTTATTCCAACAAAACAATTGTTTTCTGCAAACTTAATTGCAATTCCTTTTCCAATACCTCTTGATGCACCAGTTATTATTGCAGTTTTATTTTTTAGCATAATAATTCCTAAAAAATGTAGAACAATTTTTGTTAATAACTTTTTTTGTTTTTCACTATAGATTTTTTTAATACTTTCAGTTCACCCACATTTAGTTTTTTAAGCCTGAAAAGTAGTTACTATTTTCCAAAAAAAATTCTATTTGGGAGGTATAAAATTGAAAACAGCAGTATACACAAATAAACTACAAAAAAATTTAGAAAATAATGTAATAAAAACAGTTCTTAAACCAGATATAATAGTAGAATCAGGTATTAAAAAGCTAGATGAGATGATAGGTGGTTTTAAAGCCGGAGAAACAACATTTATAGAGGGAAACAGCAACCTTACACGTGATATACCAAACAGAGTTTGTGTAAACACCTACAAAACATTTACAGAGGATTCAGTATATATTGACGGAGGGATGCAGGTTGATCCATATAAAATAGCAAGATATGCAAAAAAAATGGAAATAAATCCAAAAGAAATACTAAATCATCTCCACATAAGTAGAGCTTTTACAGTTCATCAGATGTCGACTCTTATCTACGATATGCTTGAGCCTATATTAAAAAGATACAAGCCCAGAACACTTGTTATTTCTAAATTCTCTCTTTTGTATCTTGATTTTGATGTAGAAAAAAAAGAAGCACAAATACTTCTTAAAAATAATATAGATTATCTTAAGAAACTTACAAAAAAATATAATCTTATAACAATTCTCACAAACTCTGATTCAAGTTTTGTTTCAAACCATAGAAAAGTAAATGATATAATAAACAAAAACGCTGATGAAGTAATCAATATAACAAAAAAAGAAAAATATATACAAATAAATCTGAAAAAAGAAGAGATAAAAGCAGAGATTTATAACGATTCAAAGAACCAGATGTGTCTATCTGACTTTGGGATGGTGTCCTAGATGGGTCGTACTGTTCCTTCTTTTAGAAATGTAATTGAATCATTTGGATGGGAATGGAAGGATTTTAAAAAAGCGCTTAGAGATATTGATAAAGAAGCTTTTGATGAACTTATAAACCATGCTCGAAGACATGCTGCTGCAGGAACAAATATGACAAATCCAAGTCCTTTTGAACCAGTTGTTATGAGTATTCTCTTGGAACATGAAAAAACAATTAGAAAATTAAGAGAAAATGCTGAAAGGAAACATTCTTGATTGTTACCCCGAATATAACAAAAACACTATGGTTCTCTGGCTTTCAGGAAAAAATAAAGCCTACAGAATTAAAGAAAAATATGAACCAAGTTTTTATGTATATTCATCTAAAGAAAACCTCTACATTCTTTCCTCGATGCTGCATAACCATTGCTTTGTAAAAAAAGTAAATTTCACATTTAAAAGAACAGATCTTTTTTCAAAAAAAGAAAAACTAGTCCTTGAGATTTTTCCAAAAAATATTGGACTAATTAAAAAAACAGCTGAATTAATTGATAGATGGGGTGGTTTTTACAAAAATATTCTTTTTAACGTTGACATAAGAATTCCTACTAGATTTTTAGAAGAAAAAAACATTTTTTTTAATGGAATAGTAAAATATAACAATAAAACTTTTTTTTGTAATGAAGATCAATGGAGTACAAAATACTTACTTCCAAACTATAAAAAAATAAATCTAGATGCTAAACAAAAAAATAATGGTAAAAAAGCTTCTTTTGATGTTCCTGTTTCTTCGTTTCTTATTGATAACTATATAATTGCTGAAGAAAATGAAATAGATACATTACTTTCTGCATTAAATTTTATTAGAAAAAAAGATCCAGATATAATTATTACAAAAAATGGAGATAGTTTTTTACTTCCCTATCTTTTTTTCCGTGCAAAAAAACTTGGTATACCCCATCTTTTTAATCTTGGGAGAGATAAACAAAATAATAATCCCTCTAAAAAAGAAAAATCCTATTTCAGCTATGGAAAAATAATATATCGCCCTGCTTTCTATATTTTAAAAGGCCGAGTTCATATAGATAAAAGTAATTATTTTTTTTATGGTGAAAGTGGCTTTCATGGGCTTCTTGATATTTCAAGATGTTCCAATATTCCACTGCAGCTTTTATCAAGACTTGGGCCCGGTACAGCAATAAGCCAAATACAGGTAAATAAAGCAATAAAAAAAGGATATCTTATTCCATGGAAAAAAAACATACCTGAAACATGGAAAAGTGGTATGGATCTACTCACATCTGACAGAGGAGGGATTATACTTGAACCAAAAACAGGTATCCATGAAGATATAATAGAACTTGATTTTTCCTCTCTTTATCCAAATATAATGCTGAACTATAATATTAGCCCTGAAACAATGATGTGTAATTGTTGTAAGAAAGACGGAATCGTTGTTCCTCAACTTAGGTATAATATATGTACAAAAAAACAAGGTTTGATTCCTGAAGTATTAAAACCTATCCTTCACAGAAGATTTTTTTATAAGGCACGATCTAAAAACAAAAAATATGATAAAAACAAATATCATGAAATGCAAACTGCTTGGAAATGGATTCTTCTTGTATGTTTTGGATATACAGGGTATAAAAACGCTAGATATGGCAGAATCGAATGTCATGAAAGTATTACTGCTTTTAGTAGAGATATACTTTTAAAAGCAATTAGAGTTTCAGAAGAAAATAACTACAAAGTACTACATGGAATTATTGATTCTTTATGGTTAAAGCCTCAAAAAAATTGTGATACACCTATTTCTCTTTCCAGAAAAATTAGTAACAAAACAGGTATCCGGATGGATATCGAAGGACATTATAAATGGATTGTATTTCTACCTTGTAAAAACAACAAAATCGGTGCCTTGAATAGATACTATGGATTGTTGGACAATGGAGAAATAAAGATAAGGGGTATAGAAATAAGACAACATAGTACACCTATTTTTTTAAAAAATTTACAAAAAGAAATACTAGTTCTTTTTTCAAAGGCAGAGAATAAAAAAGAATTTTCGGATCTTATCCCTTTTTCTATTGAAATTATAGAAAAATATGCTAAACAAGTTATCGATCTTGATTTAGATCCTGAAATTTTACTTTATAACTCACGTATTTCACGGAATTTATCTGAGTATAAGGTAAATACACTAGTTAAATCAGCTATGATGCAATATAGAGATCAAGATATACATTTTCAACCAGGTCAAAACATTAGTTACATTGTAACAGATCAAAAATCAAGAAACTACAAAAAAAGAGTAAAAATTGATTTTTTAGTTGATGAAACTGTAAAAATAGATATAGATTTTTATCTAAGAGAAATTGCAAAATGCGCTGAGAGTATTTTGATTCCTTTTGGATTTAATAAAGAAAAAATTGAAAACATTCTTTTAAAAATTAAAAAAAGGGAGATGTGTAATGTATCCATTTTACCTAGAACTTGAACTAACTAAGCCGGTTATTGATTACTTTAAAGACAAAGGATATATAGTTAGAAGAGAGATAAAAATAGGATTTAATATAGCAGATATGGTTTGTTTTAAAGAAAAAGAAGTAATTGCAGTAGAACTAAAACTGAGAAACTGGAAAAAAGCAATAATTCAAGCTAAAAACTATCAACTTGGTTCCGACTATGTATATATTGCGTTTCCCTTAATGAAATCACACAATATTTTAAAAAAAGCACAACATATTTTAAAAAAAGAAGGAATAGGTTTACTTGTTATAAATGAGAAAAATACAGGAGTAAAAGAAATTATAAAACCATCAAAATCAAAAAGGAAAATAGCAAGTATCACACTAAATGAAATAAATAAAAGGACGAAAAAAAGATACCATAAGTTTTAAAACAGAGTTTTGATTGCCTAAATGGAAAGGAAAGTTGAAAAAAAAGGTGAATTAATGTCAAAAAGTAATATAGTTTTACCTGGAGATAAGGTATCAACATCTGAAGAATTACTACCTGGCGAAAATACCTATGAAGAAGAAGGAATTATTCGCTCAACAATCTATGGTGAATATCAGATAGATAGCAAACATAGAAAAGCAAATGTTAAACCTCTAACTAGTACTCCTGTAAAAGTACAGAAAGGAGATACCGTTCTTGTTGAAGTAAGAATGGTTAGATCAAATATGATAATAGCAGAAGTTATACATGTTATTGGCAAAAAAAGACCAATATCTGGTGATACAAATGGTACAATAAAGGTATCTGAAATTTCAAAGTCATATGTAAAGGATCCAGCTACAGAATTTTCACCAGGTGACATAGTTAGAGCTAAGGTATATCAAGTTAAACCAAGTATTCAGTTAACTACAAAAGGAAAAGAAAACGGCGTAATAAAAGGAGTATGCTCAAAATGCAGACATCCTTTAGAAAAAAAAGGTAATCTTCTTGAATGTACAAATTGTAACAACAAAGAAAGAAGAAACACTGCTATAGATTATGGTACTTACGATATCAAAAAATTATAAATTCTTAGGAAGTTGATGGCAAAATGGAATTGAAAAAAATTAAGAAAACCAAAAAAGAACTTGAAATTGAAATTAAATACGAAAATGCAACTTTATTAAATCCTATAACTGAAATCCTGTTACAAAATGACGACGTTGATTATGCTTCTTATATATCAGATCATCCTGAAGCAAAAAAAAGAACACTTTACATTCGAGTTAAAAAAGGAGATCCACTTGATATACTCAAAAAATCAGTAAAAGAACTAGAAAAAGAAGTAAAGAAATTTTCGAAAGATTTTGAAACAAAAGCTAAGAGTAAAAAATAAATGAATGTTTTAAAAGCTGAAAAAAAAGTAGGCATAGAAACTTTCTATACTAATTTTAAAGGAGTAAAGGGAAAACTTAGAACCACTCCTCAGGATTTTACAGTTAAAGAAATTTTTTCATATCCAAAAAAAGAAAAAGGAAAATTTACAATCGCTGAAGTAACTTCAACTAATTGGGAAACTAACAGACTTGTTAGAGATATATCAAACAAATTGCATATATCCAGACAAAGGATAAATTTTGCAGGAACTAAAGATAAAAGAGCAAAGACAACACAACTTTTATCTTTTTATAAAGTAAAACCAGATGAAGTAGAAAAGATAAAATTAAATGACGTTGAAATAGAAAATATCTATCAGTCAAATAAACCTGTTAAGATAGGTAGGCTTAAGGGAAATTTTTTTGAAATAAAAATTCGGGATATAAGAAAGGATTTAACAAAAAAAGAGGTAAAAAAGATATCTGAAGATTTAAAACAAAAAAAGGTTTTTCCAAATTTTTTTGGGATACAACGATTCGGATCAATAAGACCTATCACCCATATTGTTGGTAAATATCTAGTTAAAGGAGATATCAAAAAAGCTGTAATGACATATATTGCTAACCCCGCTGAAGAAGAAAATAAAGAAACATATGATTTAAGAAAAAAACTTGAAGAAACACATGATTATTCCTGGGCTCTAAAAAATTATCCAGATACTCTAAACTTTGAGAAAGCAATTTTAAATAAACTAGTAGAAAATCCACATGATTATACTTTAGCATTAAAAGAACTACCTAAAAACCTTCTTACAATGTTTGTATATGCCTATCAGTCATATTTTTTTAATAAAATACTAAGCAGAAGAATTGATGAAAAAATACCAATCGATAAAGCAATAGTTGGAGATATAATTCTACCTGTAAGAAATAATGAAATTTCTGATGAGCAAATCATTGTAAAAAAACATAATATTGATAAAATAAACAAGCAGATTTCAAAAAATAAAGCCTATGTAAGCGGCGTTTTAATCGGCTCTGATTCAATATTTTCAGAAGGAAAAATGGGTGAAATAGAACATTCTGTTATAGAACAAGAAAAAATAGATCCAAGAGATTTTATAATTCCAGAGATACCCTTTATTTCAAGTAGTGGTCTGAGACGACCAATTTCAGCAGAGTATAAAGATTTTAATTTAGAGTTACTAAATGATGATATAGATTCAGATAAAAAAATGATAAAAGTAGATTTTTCCCTAAAAAAAGGGTGTTATGCTACATCTTTTTTAAGAGAAATTATCAAAGCAGAAAATATTAGAGATTACTAGGTTCTTATTAATAGAAATAATTTTAATAGTCTTTTCTTATTAGGGATGTCGTTATCTTAAAAGTTATATAATATGGTGTAAAAAAATGATTAAGTCACCTCCGCAAAAATACAAACCTGTTCAGGTAGAAGAAAAAGTTCTTAAATTCTGGGAAGAAAACAATATTTTTAAAAAATCAATAGAACAGAGAAAAAACAACAAACCATATGTTTTTTTAGAAGGACCGCCCACAGCAAATGGAATGCCTCATCCTGGACATATCCTAACTAGAGTAATGAAAGATTTAATCCTTAGATACCAAACTATGAATGGGCATTACATACTTCGAAAAGCTGGATGGGACACTCATGGTCTGCCAGTTGAAATAGAAGTTGAAAAAAAACTAGGTCTTGAAGATAAACAAGCTGTTGAAGAATATGGAATAAATAAATTTATTGAAGAATGTAAAAAAAGTGTTTTTAAATATGAACATGTATGGGTTGAAATGACCAAAAGAATTGGTTTTTGGTTAGATATGAACGATCCATATGTAACACTAAAAAATGATTATATAGAATCAGTATGGTGGTCGCTTAAGAAAGCTTGGGAAAAAAAGTTACTTTATAAAGGTCATAAAGTAGTCCCATATTGTCCGCGCTGTGGTACAGCACTTTCAGCTCATGAGATAAGCCAAGGATATAAAGAGGTAACAGATCCATCGATTTTTATTAAGTTTAAAATAAAAGATAAAGATGAATATCTACTTGCATGGACTACAACTCCATGGACACTTATTTCAAATGTTGCTCTAGCAGTACATCCTGATGAATTATACATAAAAATAAGGTACAAAAATCAAATATACATTCTTGCTGAAGAAAGAGCAGGCAGTATTCTTAAAGGAGAAGAATACCAAATAATTGATGGTTTTAAAGGAAAAGAACTAGAAAAAGTAGAATATGAACCATTATTTGACTATGCAGACCCTGATAAAAAAACATGGTACGTTGTTTTAGCTGATTTTGTAACAATGGAAGATGGTACAGGGATTGTACACATAGCTCCAGCATTTGGTGAAGACGATTATCAAGTAGGGAAAAAATATGATCTACCTGTAATCCAACTAGTTAAACTAGATGGTACATTTCCAGATGAAGTAGAACCATGGAAAGGTCAATTTGTAAAAGATGCAGATCCAAGTATTATTGAAAACCTGGAAAAAAGAGGACTTTTAGAAGGAGTTCATGAATATACTCATGATTATCCCTTCTGTTGGAGATGTGATTCTCCTCTGCTTTATTACGCAATGGAATCCTGGTTTATTGGTATGAAAAAAGTACAGGATTCACTAATAAAAAATAACAATAACATAAACTGGTACCCCAAGCATCTTCAACAAGGAAGATTTGGAGCATTTATCAATGATGTAAAAGACTGGGCTTTATCTAGAAAACGATACTGGGGAACACCTCTACCTATATGGAGATGTACAAACAAAAAATGTAAACATGAAATATGTATAGGTGGAGTAGACGAATTAAAAAAACATAGTGAAAATTTCCCTGAAGAATACGATTTACACAAACCACTAGTTGATGAATTAAAGATTAAATGTCCAAAATGTAATGAATATATGCAAAGAGAAGAAGAAGTAATAGACTGCTGGTATGATTCAGGATCCGCCTTTTTTGCACAATGGCATTATCCATTTGAAAATAAAGAAGAATTCAAACAAAACTTTCCAGTAGATTTTATATCTGAAGCACTAGATCAGACACGCGGATGGTTTTATTCTCTTCTTGCAATATCAACATTTCTATTTGACGATAGATCATATAAAAACGTTTTAACAATGGGTCTAGTTCTTGATGAAAACAATCAAAAAATGAGTAAAAGTAAAAGAAACTATGTAGACCCTGATATAATCCTAAACAAGGAAGGTGCTGATGCTCTTAGATGGTACTTAATGTCAGCAAATGCACCATGGGCAAGTACAAGGTTTTATGAAAAAGCAGTCAAAGAAACACTTGGTAAATTTATTTTGACTCTTTGGAATTCATATAACTTTTTTACAACCTATGCAGCATTAGATAAATTCGATATTGATTCAGATAAAATATCAATTGATAAAAGAGAACCAATCGATAAATGGATACTTAGCAAACATAATAAATTAATAAAAACTGTCAAAAAACATATCAAAAAATTTGAGGTGCACAAAGCAGCTAGATTTGTAGAAGAGTTTATAATCGAAGATTTTAGTAACTGGTACCTTCGTAGATCAAGAAAAAGACTCTGGACAGAAGAAAAAACAAAAGATAAACTTGCGGCTTACTCAACTATGTATGAAATATTTTTAGGAGTATCAAAACTTATAGCTCCCTTTGTACCATTTATAACTGAAGAAATCTATCAGAATTTAAAAACAGAAAAAATGCCGGAGAGCATACATCTATGTGACTATGTCAAATCAGATGAAAAAATAATAAACCAAGACCTTGAAGAAGGAATGGCTAAAATTAGAGATTTAGTAGAAGTGGGTAGAGCACTCCGTTCAAAAATCGGTATAAAAGTAAGATATCCGCTTTCATCTGCAACAATAGTATGTAAAAAAGAAACAGAGAATTTAGTAAAAGATTTGATGGATTTACTAAACGAAGAGATAAATGTAAAAAATATTTCCTTTAAAAGAGATAGTTCTGATTTTATGGAAGAAGAATATTCTCCAGATTACAAAAAACTAGGTCCAAAATACAAACAAGATGCTAAAAAAATAATTGATAAAATAGAAGAAATTAACAAAGAAAAAATCAAGAAAACACTTGAAAAAGAAGCAAAATTCACTATAACCGTTGATGATAAAGATTATGAAATAGATTTAGACGATTTCAAAATAACTAAAAAAGAAAAAGATAACATTGCAAGAACAGAAACTGAAGATACGGTTCTATTTTTAGATACACATCTTACATCAGAACTTGAGGCAGAAGGTTTTTCAAGAGAAATTGTTAGAAGAATCCAATCTATGAGAAAGGAACTTGATTTAGATGTAGAAGAAAAGATTGAAACAGAGATAAATCTAGATTCAGAAAAAGAAGAATATCTTAGAAGATGGAAAGATTATATTAAAGAAGAAACCAGGTCCTGTGAATTGAAATTTGTTTCAAAAACATCAGGTGATCTAACAAAGAAATGGGATATTAATAATTTAAAAGTTGAAATTTCCATTAAAAAATAGTCTAAACAAAACTTTAAATAGAATATAATCAATTTTTAATAGCTTAAATGTTATTTATTCAACAGTAAATGGGATGCAAGATATGAATAAATTAAAAATTAGGTCAAAAGCTTTTCATTTATTTTTCTTAGGGATAATTATTATAGTTTTACTGTTAGGTCAAATTATTGTTAATTCCGAATCTAATAATGATGAAAATTCAGACTTAGATAATGATGGAATTGATGATTCAACTGAAAAATTAATAGGGTCTGATCATAACGATTCTTCAGATGTTTCAAGAATAAAGATAGAAAATAAAGAATATTTTTTGATAGATTCAGATTCAGATGAAATATTTGACAAATTATATGATTCAATTGGAAAAATAATTGAAGTTAATTTTGATGATGGACGATATCTAATTGATATTAATAATGATGGAAAATATGATTATGTTTATTCCGATGGTGAAGTTTCTATTTATCAAGAAGAAAAAAATGAATTCGAAATACCCTGGATATTAGTAATTGCATCAGTAATAATTATTGTGTTAATAATTATTTTAGTTCTTTTTAAGCTAGGAATTCTTTATTTATATGAAGATTATGTCGATGAATAGATACTTATAATTTTACCAAATTAGTTTTATATAGGTCATCCTTTCAATTTTTTTAAATTATGATAACTTTAGGAATTGAAGGAACAGCTCATACCATCGGCGTAGGAATTGTTGAAAATAAAAAAGATCAATGCATAGTTTATTCAAATAAATTCAAGATATATCGACCTAAAAAAGGAGGTATTCACCCCCGAAAAGCAGCTAATCATCATGCAGAAAATATTTCTAGTTTAATCGAAGAATCAATTGATGAATCAGGTGTTGATTTTAAAGATATTGATTTAGTCTCTTTTTCAAAAGGCCCAGGTCTAGGCCCATGTCTTAGGACTGCAGCAACGGCAGCACGGGCTTTAGCCTTATCTTTAGACATTCCGCTGATTGGTGTGAATCACTGTGTAGCTCATTTAGAAATTGGGATTGGTACATTAGAAAAATGTACTGACCCTGTATTATTATATACATCTGGTGCAAATACTCAGGTTATAGCATTTTCAGAAGGAAGATATAGGGTGTTTGGAGAAACATTAGATATTGGTATTGGAAACTGTCTTGATAAATTTGGGAGAAGCACAGATTTAAGTTTTCCAGCAGGTCCAATAATTGAAAAACTTGCTTTAAAAGGTGAAAAATATCTAAAGTTACCATATACAATTAAGGGTATGGATATTGCTTTTTCAGGTCTTCTAACAAAAGCTCAACAATATTATGAAAAAAAAGAGAAATTAGAAGACATATGTTATTCAATACAAGAAACAACTTTTGCAGCTTTAACAGAAGTTACAGAGCGGGCTATGGCTCATACCGAAAAAAATCAAGTTCTCCTTGGCGGAGGAGTCGCTTCAAATAATAGGCTGAGAGATATGGTTGGAACAATGGCAGAAGAAAGAGAAGCTTCTTTTTTTGTACCATCCAAAGATCTTTGTGTAGATAATGGTGCTATGATCGCATGGTTAGGTTATAAAATGTATAATAGCGGTGTGAGAATGAAAGTTGAAAACAGTTTTATTGATCAAAGGTTTAGAACTGACATGGTGGATGTGACCTGGCGTGGATAAAAAAGTTTTATACAAAGGAGCTGAAGCTGAACTTTATCTTTCAAAATATCTTAAAAGAGAAGTAATTAAAAAACACAGGATAAAAAAAGGCTACAGAATAAAAGAAATTGATAGTTATCTAATATCATATAGAACAAAAGAAGAAGCAAAACTAATAATCGAAGCAAGAAAACAAGGTGTATCTGTTCCAATTATTTATGATGTGGATTTAAAAAATGGCATTATTACAATGCAGTATATTAAAGGTGACAGAATCAAAGATATTTATGAAAAAATATCGGATAATGAGAGAATAAAACTATGTAAAAAAATTGGTGAAAGCATTGCTAAATTACATAATAAAGATATAATACATGGAGATATAACTACTTCAAATATGATTCTTTATGATGATAATGTTCATTTTATCGATTTTGGCCTTGGTGAAATAAATTCAGAGGTTGAGACAAAAGGTGTAGATTTACATGTTTTAATGGAGGCAATTGAATCTACTCATTCAAAATTTTCAGATTTTTTTAAATATGTGCTAGAAGGTTATGAAAAAGAATACAAAAAAGATGCAAAAATTATTTTCAAAAAAATAGATGAAATTATAAAAAGAGGTAGATATCGTTGAAAAAAATTTTATTTATTACTGGTAACAAAGGAAAATTAAAGGAAGCACAACAAAAATTATCTGAATATGATGTAGAAGTTATTCAGAAAGATGCAGGATATCCAGAAATACAAGCTGATAAACTTGAAGAAGTTGCAGATTTTGGAATTGATTATTTAAAGGAAAAAATTAAGGGTTCTTTTATATTGGAAGATGCAGGTATTTTTATAGATTCTTTAAAAGGTTTTCCAGGGGTTTATTCTAAATATGTTTTTTATACAATTGGATGCAAAGGTATTTTGAAACTCCTTGAAAAAAAGAAGAATAGAAAGGCAGTATTCAAATCAGTTTATGCGTATTACAATAACGGCGAAAAGAAGATATTTATTGGAGAATGTAACGGAGAGATTTCAAAAAAGATGGTTGGTTCAAAAGGATTTGGGTATGATCCTATATTTATTCCGAATGGATCAGATAAAACCTTTGCTCAAATGGATACAGATGAGAAAAATAAGTATTCACATAGAGGTAAATCTTTAAAAAAATTAGGATATTTTTTTAAAAAAGATTGAATAGAAAATTTTAAAAGTATATAAAAACAATACATAATAATAGGATTGACATGTCAAAAGGCCAAATAAATCAGGAATTACGTTTAAAAGAGAAAAGAATGATCAATCGTTATTCTTTGTTATCTATATTATTAGTTTTACTCACAATAGTTTGTATTGTACTGTTTATTGTAATTTTTATGGGTGTTTATATCTGGGAATATGGTTACAACTGGGCTGTGCTTAGTTTTGATATTTGGATTCTTATTTTATCTGGTTTAATAGGGTTTTTTATTTTACTTAATTTAGTATTATATTTCCATTTTGGTAGCTTTGATAAAAAAAGAAAAAAAGCTGAAAAACCAAAACCTGAATTTATTGAGGGTAAAAGAGTTCATGAGCTGACCTTTCCCAAAAGTTCGGAAGGGGGAATATTTAGTAAAACATACATAAAAATAGATGAACATAACCTATTACGTATACGTCTACTTATGATACAACCAAATGAACTCTGGGAAAATTTTGAAGAAATAAGTGAAAGCGAATAATTACTTTTTTAACGCTCCCATCTCAGATAATTTATCAGGTAAATATTTATCGGTTACATAATCAAGACCATATTTAGCAAGAGCCTGCTGTTCTGATTTTTTACCAAGTTTTAACTGAAGCTTGATTTCACCTTTCCAAAAAGAATCATTGAATCTTGGATCTGAAAGTTCGCTTTTTAGAGCAGCTATATCTCCTTTGGTAAGATCATCAGTTGGAAGCTCATAGTTTTTAATATCAGATGGTGTAACACCTAAATATTGTGATGAAGGTGTTGCAAGATACTCAGATATATGGGCTGTTTTAATTGCACCATAAGCAACACTAGCATAAATCCTATAACTCCAAGGGTCACAGTCAGTAAAAACAAGTACAGGTATTTTTTTTTCTTTGCTTAAACGTTGCATAAAACGGCGTGTTGATCGGGCAGGTTGGCCTTTCAGGTGAACAAGAAGAGCTTTGTAGTTTTGATCAAAACCATTTTCGACTAACCTATCAAACATACCACCTGTCTCTATTGCTAAAATAAAATCAGCATCAACATCTTTAAAAGTTATTTTCTCTGGTTCAACATTATAAGGTATACTATAACCAGCATCTCCGACATCCTCCTGACAATGAATCTTTCTTTTCTTCTTATTTCTGGTAATTTCTTCAACAGTGAGATCCCCCATCACTCTTGCGCCATCTTCTTCGGGTCTAAGTTTGAAATCCTCACGCATACAACTAGTAATTGTTTCTAAGTCTTCAGCAAGAAGATTTGATTCACCTTGCGAATGAAACTTTGCCATCTCCCAACCTTCAGAGATATAATACATCTCTCTTAATGTAGAAGATTTTTCGCTGTTTATCATGTTTTTAATAAACTCTGTCATATACATTGTTCTAAGAAGCATATAGGCTCCTTTCAATGATTTAGCAGAGCGTTCTGAAATGTTCTTTCCATATTTCCAAACATTTAATCTTTCATCAAAATCTATATTTGATTTTGTTCTAGTGGGAAGTTCAATATTAGGTATTTTATGTTTCTCAAAGTCTTGATATACTTTTGCGGCTATAGCATCAATTTTATTTATGACATTAGTGTAATCTTTTTTCATCTTTATTTACCTCCTTCCCATTTGTCAGCACCAATTACAAAAGTTGGATTGATTTTTTCAGTATAAAGATCGTTTTCATCAAAGTCCCCTTCTTTAAGACCAGCTAATTCAAATGTTATATCTATTTTATTTGCAGGATCAATAGATGGTAATTTCCAACGTATGTAGTTATCAGCAATCTTATCAGGTTTAGGCTCAACATTACCAACAACTGCTTCCCTTGGGATAATAGTATATAGATTGAATTTCTGAGGTTTACCTTTGTAGTTTACGACCATGATTTTGCTTTTAGTAATTGTTCCATATCTTGAATCCTCCCCATCACCTGAGCTATCAGTTATTTTTGTCTGAACTACTCCTTTTCTTTTTACTTTTTCATATTCAATTACGTCTTCAATCCATACAACATCCATTATTTTTGTAATGATTGGGTCAAGTTTTGGAACAGGTTTATTTAACATTTGAGAAGATTTTTTTGCAATTTCTGGAAGAATTTTTGTAATTAAATCAAATTTCTCACGTGTTTTTTTCCTCTTTTGTTTTTTATTTATATGTTTTTTGACCCTTCTTGCGCATTCTCTGAAAGCAAGTTGAACTTCTTTTTTAATTTCATCAACATCTGCGATTGCTTCTTTACTTTCTGAAGTGAAAGGAATTTGAGTGGATGCTACATGAACAAGTAATATCGCAGGGCCAGATGGAATACCTCTTCCGCCTTTTTGATCAAGTCCGTATCTGCGCCAATCGATAGATGAAATGGCTTTTGTTGTAATACAACCTCCCTGTTGATATAAAAGAGGGACACGATTTGCAAAACGCATGACCCTAACTGTTTCATCTTTTGGAAGTTTTCCGCCATAAACAAGCCCTACTTCAACCTTAAATGGATTTCCAGAGTAAACAGACGCAGGTCGGGATGAGGTAAAAATGAACTCTGGTGAAATCTCACTAGTTTCCCTACGAAGGCTTCTTTTTATAAGCATTTCACCAATAGGTGATAAACAATCAGTTGACGGCGCCATCACCTTTGTCTTTTTGAACGCTTTATGTAGTTTAAGAAATTGTTCTCTACTCATAGTATTTGGTTTTAAATTAGGTTCAAGATCTGCTTTGTTAATTGCATCTTTGGTGGCTCGGTTTCCCATACTGCTAAATTCACTTTTTAAAAAGCTTGTGATTTTACGTGATTTAGTATCTTTTCCCATCTTAATAAGTGTACCAAGTTCTACACCATGAGGATGTGGTTTTATCGATTTTGATTTAGGAGGTATTTCTTCTGCGGTTCGCTCAAATATATGTTCAGTTCCATCAGGTTCGCAAAAGATAATGCGCGCATGTGGATTAACAATAGAAGTGCTTTGTAGATAGTCATAAACAAAACGGCGGCCACGTTTATAATCAGCTATAATTCTAGATTCAAATCTAGTGCCGTGAGGTTTTTCCCAGTGGTTTGTATCATATTTAATTACTTCAGCACGATTTTTATTTGTGTTAATAGCAAGTTCAACTACGTTAGCTGGTAGTTCTTCACTTGTTTTTGATGTTACAACTGCATGTCTGCCTGTACTAAGTTGACTGTATAATACTACCGCAGAGATCCCGATACCTTGCTGGCCTCTACTCTGCCTGATATCATGGAAACGAGAACCATATAAGAGACGTGCAAAAATATGTTTAATTTGTTTTTTAACAATACCGGGTCCGTTATCTTCAATTATTAATGTAGTTTCACCATCTTCGCCACCATTTTTAATTTCTACAGTAATCTCTGGCAGTATATCTGCTTCTTCACAGGCATCTAAACAGTTATCAACTGCTTCTTTGACACTTGTAACAAGAGCTCTTGTCGGATTTCCAAATCCAAGAATGTGTTTATTTTTTTCAAAAAATTCTGCAACGGAAATTTTTTTTTGTTTTTTTGCAAGTTCATTTGCTGTGATTTTTGTCAAAACTATTTCCTCCTAAACTTAAGAGTAGTTCCACCCAAAAGAGGTAATAGGGAACATAATTATAAAATTATTTATTAAAAAGAGTTATCGGCGGGTAATTAAAACTATTAATAAAAATCTCAAAATATTTATCTATGTATAATCCCCGGTTATAAAGCCAAAAGAGTAATTTCTATTTTTTTCAAATTTCTTTTTAGATATTTTATTTTTTGTTCGTCTATTTTTTTTATTAATCATTTATCTTTTCGCCAGTATTAATTTTAAAAATTATTATTTATAAAACTTGGTTGTAAATATTTCAAATTGGCAGATTTTACTTTATCATAATCTCATCGTTTTTTTCAATGTTATTTTCTTTACAAAAATTGATGTTTGTTTCAATGACATATTTACAGAATCCCTTGCTGAAATAGATTTTATTTAAAAAATTATTTTCTACTGGTGCTTCATATATCTTTATTATTTTGTTTTTTCTATTCACAAATATTATGTCTAATGGAAAATTTACATTTTTCATCCAAAATAGTCTTATCCATGGTAAATAAAAAGTAAATAACATTCCCGTATTGTGGGGCAGTTTTTCTCTATACATTAGACCCTTTGTTTTTTCAAATATATTTTTTGCTATTTCACAGTTTAATTTAGCTATTTTTTCTTTGTTTTTGTAGAATTCTACTTTTTTTTCTTTCATTTTAGTTAGAAAAAAAGTATGTTTTATAACTTTTAAATTGTTTTATTTTTTTGAGATTGAGATTAGATGATTAAAAAAGCTTTAGTTTATATGATTGTAATTGTCTTTATTTTTCTAAATTTTACTTTCTCTGCATCTTCAACTTATGAAAATAATTCAATTTTATTTGTCGGTGGATCAGGTGAGGGTAACTTTTCTAGTATTAATGATGCTTTAGATAATTCCACAGATGGAGATATTATTTATGTGTATAATGGATCATATAATGAAAGAATTGTTTTAAATAAATCTGTATCTTTATTAGGTGAGAGTAAAAAAAATGCTGTTCTTTGTGGTAAAGATAATTTTAACATTTTAAATATAATTTCTTCAAATGTTACTATTCAGGGTTTTTTATTTATTAATTCTTCTAATTCAGTATTGATATCAAATGATTGCAAAAATATCTTCATTTGTGATAATATATTTTATAATAACTCAAATGGTATTTTATCTGAAGAAAATTCTAGAAATATTACGGTTGAATCCAATTTTTTTATTAATAATTCAGAATGTATAAGATTTTATAATACCTCAAATAGCTTTATTTCTGATAATGATTTTTTTGAAAACCAAGAATACGGTATAGTTTTAAGAAAGAAATCAACTTCTAATTTTGTAAGTAAAAATAGATTTTCATATATTGGTACGGGTATTATAAATGTGGATTCATCTAATAATATGATAATAAAAAACAATATTTCAAGTTGTTATTATGGTATATATGGGAGTTCCAGTGAACATCTATTTATTTATGAAAATGAGTTATACAATAATTCTAAAAAATCAGTTTTTTTAGTTAATTCTGGTTTCTTTAATATATCAAATAATTCATTTGTGAATAATGAGTATGGGATCTATGTAAATAGTTGTTATAATTATAGTGATTTTAAAAATAACCTTTTTATTGATAACATTCAAGATTTTAGGGTTACAAATAAACCACCGGTGATAAGGATACCGAGTTTTGAAATGACTGTTTTCATCATTTCATTATTTATTTCTTTTTTAGTTTTTTACATTTTTTTAAAAAAATATGAAAAAACGTAACATTTTGTAATTTTATTTGTTTTATTTGTTATAATGAGTTTTAAAATATAATTTTTAAAGGAAAAATATTTATAGTAGGAAAGATAAAATATTATAGGGGTAAAAAATTTGAAGAAAAACGAAAAAATAGACTCTAAAGATAAAGATTTAGGCCTAATTTTATGGGAACTGGAATCGTACAGTAAATTATTACCTTATTACAAAAAAATGGTTAAAAAATAATGCAAAATATATTTAGTCGTGTTCGTCCTTAATTTCACCAAAGATTTCCTCGATTAAATCTTCCATACTAACAAGGCCAATAGTTTTTCCTTTTCTATTTTGTAAAACTGCAATATGGGTTTTAAATAGTTTCATTTGTCTTAAAACATCATCTACTTTCATACTGGGATTGATTATCAACACATCTCTCAAAATATTCTTTACTTTTGTCGATTTGTCTTTGATTTCAAGAGTATCTTTAATATGAACTACGCCTATAACATCATTGTAATTCTCTTTGTATACTGGAAACCTTGAAAACCCTGTTTTAATTGATTTTTCGATTAAATCTTTAACACTATCATTTTCATGAATAAATTCAATTTTATATGTAGGATTATCTACTTCATCAACAATCTTTTCATCAAATTCAAAAACTTCATTTACCATTACTCTTTCATCTTTTTCAATTGTTCCTTCTTCTTCACCAAGCTTCATCATCGCCATAATCTTTTCTTCATTGACAATATCTTTTTGTTTTTCATTTTTTCCAATTAATTTTAACAAACCATTTGAAATAGAATTTACAAGAATAACTGTTGGATGAAAAATTTTTGTAAAAATACTTAGGGCTCTAGCTGATCTTAAAGCCCATTTTTCGTTTTTTCTACCAAAAGCTTTAGGCGTAGATTCACTAAAGATTATCACGAGAAAAAACATGATAACAGTTGCAAATCCAACACCGATGTTACCAAATATTTCAGTTGTAACAAAACCTGCTAGAACTGATGCAAAGATATTTACAATATTGTTACCAATGACAATGGCACTAATGACATGATCAGGATTTTTTAATAATTCCTTTAGAATTTTTGCTTTTTTATCTCCCTTTCTAGCTTTATCAACAACTAAGGCTTTATCAATTGATACAAGAGCCATTTCAGAACCTGAAAAAAAGGCTGAAATGAAAAGTAGAAATGCAATTACTAAGATACTTCCGATGGCAAATATCATATTTCTTAATATTCCCTCAAATAATAAAACAGCATAATAAATTATCCTTTTTAAAATTAATCATAGATTTTTTTATCTTTTATTTTCGTCTATTGGATGTTCATATGGTGAAATAAGATCCATACGGTGTTTTTTTAGAATAACTTGTATACCTACCATCCAGACAATAGCTGTGAGGATAAAAATTATAGTTAATAGTTCCCATCTATTTATCACTAAACCCAATGCAATTCCTGCTGCAGGAGCATGTTCGGTATTTGTAACTGCCATTATAAATATCGATACACCAACAGCTATTGAACCAAATATTATCAAAGTTGTAGTTTCACTATCGATTAGCTCTTTTATGAAACTAGATAAAATAAAAATCCAGCACATAAGCCAACAAAATATCCGCCTATCAAACGTCTTGGGTCAGATTTATATTGATTAGGCATTGTAAAAACAATTAAGGTACTAGCTCCAAGAGCTGTAATTATTGCTGTTTCATTTAATACGTCTAGAAAAAGTAATACAGCTAATATAGTCAAAGATGCAAGTACACACTGGGATATATATTTAAATGGATTTTTTTTGAATTTTTTATCAATTAAAGTTATTTTAGGCAATTATCAGCCCTCATCTAGATTTCCAATATGTAATATACAATCATTTAAACATTTTATTGGTATTTCACTCAAGAAACGTTTCTCTTTTATAGGCTGATGGAATAAATAAAATCAATGCAGTAAATATTTCAAGTCTTCCAAGCCACATGCAAAAAGTTAACCAGATTTTTCCTGCCTCTGGTATTGCTGCATAACTATTACTTGGATCAACCATTCCTAATGCAGGTCCCACGTTTCCAAGACAAGATGCTGCTGATGAAACACCAGTTATCATATCAAGACCTAATGCTACCATCGCAGCACTTGAGATAATAAATATTAAAAGATATGCAAATAAAAACATAGAAATTGTGTGAATTGTTTCTTCAGGAATGATTTTTTCTCCTAATCGTAGAGGTAGGACAATATTTGGGTGCAGTAGTTTTTGAAGTTTTCTCTTAAGCATTTTAAACATTAGTAAAATTCTTACCTGTTTTACAGCGCCAGAAGTCGATCCTGCACAACCACCGAAAAACATCAAAATAAAAATTAAAAATTTTGAAAAGCTAGACCATTCTCCATAGTTAGCTGTGGTATAACCTGTTGTAGTCATAATTGATACAGATTGGAAAGCAGAATGAGTTAAAGCTTCTTTGAATATGTATCCATTTGCAAGTAAATCAAAAAAGATTAAAGCAACAAATACGCAAATCATACCTATATAGAATTTAAACTCTGGGTCACTACGATAACTTTTCTTTTTTCCATGAAGTGCATAATAATGAAGTGTAAAGTTAGTCCCTGCAATTATCATGAAAAATATGATAATCCAATGGACAAAAGGAGAAGAATATTCAGCGATACTTGTAGTATGTGGAGAAAAACCAGCTGTAGACATTGTAGTTAGAGCGTGATAAATGCTATTATAAAAAGATACACCAGCAATTTTTAAAGCAATAATTTGAGCTATTGTAAAAAAGACATACACCAGCCAAAGTAATTTTGCTGTTTGCATGATAGTTGGTTTTAATTTATTTTGAGCAGGACCTGGTGCTTCAGATTCGATTAGTTTTCTACCGCCTGAAGTAAGCCTTGTAAGAACTGCTACACTTAGAACAATGATCCCCATTCCTCCAAGCCATTGTAAAAAACCTCTCCAAAAAAGGACGCTTTGCAGATGTTCCTCTAATGGATAAGATAGAATTGTAGCACCTGTTGTAGTTACGCCTGACATAGCTTCAAAATATGCTTGAGAAAAAGTAACAACCGATTTTGTTAGAATAAATGGAAGAGCTGCAAAAAGGGCAACAATTAACCATCCTGCTGACACAATTGCAAACCCTTCTTTATCTGTAAAATCTTTTAGTGAACCAGTTTTTTCAAGTCCAAATCCAAATAAAAGCGTTATAATAAAACACAAGAAAAAAATAATACTTGTATATGGAACTTGAAAAGACAAAACTGTTATTTCGGGTTCCCAAAAATAAATTGAAGGTATTATGGGAATTAAAAAAGCAAAAGAGAAAAATTTAAGGATTGTACCGATTGTTCCAGTGACAACTTTTAACCTCAATTTTTCCTCACCCAATCAACCATCTTTTTACTGATTCTTCATCTGTTGAATGAAACAATACAAAAAGAATGTCTTCATCTTTAATTATATAATCATTAGTTGGAATAAACCCTTTTTTATCTTTTTTTGAGATACAAGGAATTAAAAAATTACCTGATTCTGGGGAAAAAGTATGGATTTTTTTATCAATGCATCTCATTCTTTTATTGACTTTAATCCTTTTTAAAAGAATGTCTTTAGTCTGAAGGGAACTAACTTTTATTGTTCTTCTTTTTCTGGTTCTATCTTTTATCTCATGTTTTTCTTTGATGACATTAATAATAGTTTTTACAAGTAGTAAATTAGGTACAACAGCGTTATCGATTAGTGTTCCTTCTATTGACTCTTTTAAATCTATTCTATCAATGAGAGTTACAGCTTGATTAATATCATATTGTTTACCGATTAATGATATGAAAATATTTCTTTCAAGGCTGTTACCTAACGTCATTAATACATCAAATTCTTCTATTCCTTCTTTTTTTAAGACTCCGTGTCCTAAGGGATCACCATAGACTACAGATGCTTTTTTCAGTCTTCTAGCTGCTCTATTTAGTCTTTGTTTGGAAAGGTCCATCATAGTAACTTTAATATTAGATTCTAAAAGTTGACCCGATAACGTAAGCCCCATGTCTGTTGCACCTGCTATAAAGACGTTGTTTACTTCGTTATATGGAAAAATGCTGCAGTCAATAGATTTTGCCACATCCATGATTTTAACTCTTTCATCCATTAAGATACATAGTTCATCTTGTGATTGTAATGTAAGTGAATCAGTTGGTAGAAATTGGTTAATTCCTCTAAATACTGATACAATTTTAGCACCATTTGGAATATTTAAACTGGAAATTGATTTATTGTTGCTTTTTGATTCCTCATCAATGATTGCACGATAAATCCCTATTCTATACTTTTTTACTTTTTTTAATCTTGAAGGAAATGCAAATATTCTCGATAGTTGAGAGGAAGCAATTAAAGAGGGGCATAGAGCAATATCTGTTCCAATTGGGGTATATCTCCTAGACAATCCATCTTTTGCAAGAAACGGCGATTTAACTCTGGCAATTGTTCTTTTACCATAGAAATCTGCAAGTGAACAGCTAACTAAATTTTCACTATCTTGTTTAACTAGACCTATATAATAATCACAATCTGTGATTCCAGCATCAAGAAGAGTTTTAAAATCACATACATTTCCTTTTATAACTAATGCATCTATTTCTCTAGCTTTATCAACTGCTTTTGAGTCGTTATCAATTAAAACTACCTCATTTCCATCCTTAGCTAATATACTTGCTAGATGTATTCCTGCATCACCTGCTCCACCAATAATAATATACATGAAATTTCAAACTCACTTTTTTAATTTGAAAATTTTGGTTCAATTTTATTTTTTCTTAATTCTTTTAATATTCCCTCTGAAATAGCTGATCTAACTTCAGCTCTTTCTTTTAGCCTACAGAAATATCTTAAAGTGATTAAAACGCCATTTTTTTCTATTGAAAATTCAGTTATAGGAACTGATGGTACCTCTTCACCGATAGACATTTTTCTAACCATCTCTTTTCTTCGTTTTTTCATAATTGGACCAGCTATACTTTTAGCGACTTCAGCCATTATGTCTTCAGCAAGTAAATAATTAGTTCTAGCTGGTAATAATATCTTTATTTCGTCCCATACAATTGACTCTTTAGCGCTGATTAAAGCAATAGGCCTTGAAAAAATATATGAGTTTGGTATGTTGATTTTACGCCCGGAGTATCCAGCGTCTTTTAAGCTTGTTTCTTTTTCTTCAAGAATAATGTTCATGGTTGTTACTTCAGAAACTCTTCCTTTTATACCCTCTATCTCTACTAAATCACCTTTTTGAATGGGGCTTGAAAAAATTATATGAAGCCATCCAACAAAATTTGAAATTGATTTATAGGATACTATTATGAAAATAACTATTA
The DNA here is from genome assembly GCA_964518165.1 of uncultured Thermoplasmatales archaeon. Lineage (GTDB taxonomy): Archaea > Thermoplasmatota > E2 > DHVEG-1 > DHVEG-1 > CAYZTD01. Next base: position 8,331 of record CAZFFN010000041.1, on the reverse strand, counting down.
TGAATGCAATAGAGATTCCTACGCCTGTATTGATCTGTTCACCTACAAGAACTCCGATTAGTAGAATTATTAGTATTATTAGAGATATTATCCAAATAAGATAGCTAATAAATTGCCATGTATTTTTAACATTATAAGGGCTAATATACTTTTGAAGAGCTCTTTTGAAAATTGGTTCTAAAACAATAACAAATAACTTGGTTACAACAACCACTGTGATAATTAACAAAATTGGTGGAAGCAGAGTTGATATTATTTCTTGGAGTGATGTTATCTGAAAGATCTTTTGACCACCTACAAAGATTACTACAAGTAAAAATAATAGTATGATCTCCCATAGAATCAATTTGGAAAGTTTACTCCTCCTCTTCACCATATCCTAATCAAAATATTCTTTTTGGTATTTCAAAGTTACTGACTTTTATAATTTTGAATTTTGTCTCTGTATTAGTTGGCACATTTTTTATTTATATGTTTTAGTCTAACAATTGCATTTGAATTTTTAGCGGGCCACTATGCATTTGGTAACTTGTAGGAACATTTACTTGCAGATTATAATATATTAAAAGGAAGAATATGGGGCCTTATATTGGTTAAAATATTTTTTTTAGTCTTTCTTTTGTTTAATGCTTCTCGAAAATTTTCCATCTGTTTTTTGAATTAAAACTGTAGCTTTTTTTTCTTTTCCAAGTTTTCTGGCTGCTTTTATTGCATTAACTTTTGTTCTGTGATGACTAAATATTTTTCTATGTGTTCTTACTGCCCAATCTCCTTTTACTTGTCCTGGCTGGGGTTTACTTACAACATAAATAACATTAGAATTTCTTTTGTGATTATTGTTTGTTTTTTCATCTCCTTCTTTTTCTATTTTTTTCTTTTCTTCTTTTTTATTGCTTTTCTTTTTTAGATAGGGCATTTTGCTTCTTTTGTTTATTCCTATGGTGTATCTTTCTGGTAGATATGTTGGTGTTCCACTTTTTGGTTTATGTTTTGAAAAGAAATGAATTGTTACAATACCGTTTTTATTTTTAAGTTGAACATCTCTTTTGTATAAAGTATAGTCTTTGTATGTGTATATTTTTATTTTTTCAAAGTAATCTATTACTCTTTGTGAAAATAGATAAATTATCATTAAAACATATATAATCAGATAAACAAAGTTTAAGAAAACATTATTTCCAACTAAGAGAGACCATATAGTCCAAAGTAAAGCCCATACAATGTATAGTATTGTGAATTTTCGTGTCCAAGGTCTTCTATGTAAAAAGCCATAAATAACAGCCATTAAACCACAAAAAACCATAGCATATAAGAAAAGTGTAATTAGGATGTATGGTACGTGTGTAAGAGCGGATATTGCATATCCATAATGTATGAACAATCCAATTGTATAATAATCAAAGAAAAAATAGTAAATAATCATTGAGATTATAGATATTAAAAATAATGAAATATCTATAGGCATTTTTTTAATTTTATACAAAGTATCGCCTCCTAAAATAAAGTGTTCCAAGAGTTGCTAGAAGACCGGTGCTAAGGCCTGTTACTATATACCAAAAAGTGGTGTCTTCTTCTTTTGATTTATCTTTATCTGTAATTTCTATAGTTCTTTTTTCTGTTTCAGTTAACCCCTGTGTATCCTCTAGAGTAAGTTTTATTGTATATTTGCCTGGTTTTTTGTATATGTGTGTTACTTTTTCTCCGTAAGCTGTGTTTCCGTCGCCAAAGTCCCATTTATAGGTCATTGAATCTCCATTTGGATCGTAGCTGTCTGATGCATCAAAACTTATTTTTTGATCGATTTCTCCTTGGTATGGGCCTGAAATTTTAGCTACTGGTTTTTCATTTGCATTTTTATTATCTGGTTCAACTGGATCTGTTTCATCTGGCTCAGTTTCATCTGGCTCAGTTTCATCACCTCTATTTCTTAATAGTCTGATGATACTTCCTGCTATTAAAACACCCCCTGCAATTAATATAAATTTCTTTAGCTTATCTTTTTCTAGATTATTCCAGAAATTATTGTCTAAATCTTTTCCAAATAAATTTATTATAATTTTTGCTAATCCTGATAGTAATATTTTTGGTCTTTCTCTATGTACTGTGATATTATCGCTGTTGTTATTTCCATGTTTATCATAAGCTACTACTTTTATTTCATATAAATCTATCAAATCTATTGGTTTAAACCACCATGTCCATTCGTATGGATATTTTTCATCTGTATTTTTGAGTTTTCCATCTATATAAAATTCTACTTTTTCAATTTCACTTTCGTTTTCAACTTTTGTTTTTATTGTTATTGGTCCAACTATTTTTGTCTGTTGAATTTTTAATCCTATTGGTATATTATAAAAATAGGAAAATTGTTTTTTTGGTTTTGTAATGTTTATTTTAAGTTTCTCTCCGGTATTATTTTTTCTAAAGTGTGCTGATATTGTCTTATTCTTATCCATTATAATTGATTTGATGGATTCATTTCCAGATAATTCTCCATTCCAATAGTAAAATTTCCAATTTTCTTCGGGAATGGCCTTGAGTATTACTTCTTCGTTTTGTAGATATTTATTTTTTTCTGGAGTTTTTATTACCTTACCTTTTCCAATTGTTTCAACATTTAGGTGATATTTTTCTATTGATCCTACAGTTATATTTATACTAGTCTCGTTGTATCTTTCTATTCCTTTACATAGTTCTAAACCTGTTACTTCAGCTGTATTTTTTAGTATTCCTTCTTTTTCAACTTTTACATCGAAGTCTATAGTTATGTTATCTGGATATTCATCTTCTTTTTCAGTTAAAACAAGTTTATTGGTAAAATTCCATTCGATTGTTTTGTCATCGTTTGTTATGCTATCTGCAGGAATGGATGCGTTATCAAGATATTTCATTTCATCAGGTAGTTTGTCTTTTATTACTATGTCTTTAAGCAAAAAATTTTCACCTTCGCCGTCTGTATCGTGATATTTTATTTTGACTCTAAATCTAAGAATCGAGTTGTTTTCTGTTTGGTAAATTTTATGTTCTTCGCCGTCAATCAAAACGTATTTTCTTATTTCTATCGGCCCATTGGTTTGTTCATCTTTCACTTTTAAATCTGCGTTTTTTATGTGATATGCTGTTAATATTGGTGATAAAGATGCAAGTATTAGAAGAAAAACTAATATCATTGATGTGATAGAATTTTTCTTTTTAGCAAGAGATCTATCTATTTTAATCATTATATTTATATATAATTTATATTATTTAAAACTTTTTATTAACATTATTCCCACTAAAAAAGCATTATAGATAAATTTTTGATTATAGTATACACCTTAATTAATCTGCTATTTTGTTTATTCCTCCAATGGTTTTTTCTTTCTAGTTATTTTTAATATCTCAAACGCAAATAGATATATTATCGCTGCAACTAGAACAAATCCCCAGTCAGTTAGTTTCAATGAACCAAATAAAAAGAAATCACTAAAAACCGGTGCATAAATCGCAATTAAAACTAAACCTATAGATCCAATTATTGAACCGATTAGGATTTTATTTGAAAATATATTTTTATTAAAGAGTGTAGTCTTTTTATGTCTCCACTGTAAAATATTAATATACTGGCAGAAAACAATTGTAGCGTATGCTAAAGCACCAACCTGGAGATACTCAATTGGTAGATTACTTAAGTCCTCTGTGATTTTTGATGTAAGATTTGTTACACCTTTCCGCTCGATAAAAATTAAGAAATTTGAAAAAGCAAGACCCGCAATTAAAATTCCCATCGTTATAAACTCCAGAGAAACACGCCTATTTACAATATGTTTTTTTGGATCACGAGGCGGCTGATTCATAATTTCTTTAGATGGCGGATCAAATGTTAAAAAGGTAAGAGGCATGATTTCACCAAGTAAATCAACTGCGAGAACCTGTACAGCAAGAATAGGAATTGGATAATCCCAAAGAGCAACTCCAACTAATCCAAATAACACGAGTGCTAATTCGGCAATATTAGTTGTAAGTGAAGAATAAATTGTTTTTTTAAGATTTGCAAAAATAGTTCTTCCTTCTTCTATTGCATTAACTAGAGTTGGAAAGCTATCATCAAGTAAAATAAGTCTTGAAGCTTCTTTAGCTACATCAGTTCCACCCCTGCCCATTGCAACTCCGATATGTGCTTTTCTAAGAGCTGGAGCATCATTTACACCGTCTCCAGTGACTGCTACAATTTCCCCTTGTTCTTCTAAAGTTTTTACAATCCTTAGTTTATCAGATGGATCAACCCTAGAAAAAATAATGCTTTGCTTTCCAGTTAGCACATTTTTGAGTTTTTCATCATCCATCTCTTTTAGTTCTTTACCTGTGAAAACATCATTTTCCCATTCAACAGATAGGCCAATATCTTTTCCAATGGCACGTGCAGTAATTGCATGATCGCCAGTTATCATAATAATTCTAATACCTGCCTTACGCGCTTCAGTTACAGCTTCTTTTACACCTTCTTTAGCCGGATCAATCATAGCAACTAGGCCAAGAAAAGTAACATCTTTTTCTACTTCTTCCTGAGTATATTCTTCCTTATTTTCTAGATCTTTTCTTGCAATTGCTAAAACCCTAAGACCATTTTTAGAATATTCTTCGTTTATTTTTTTAATCTCTTCAATATCCTCTTTTTTCAAAGATGTTTTTTTACCATCTTTATAGATATATTTACTTATAGATAGAACACCATCTGTTGAACCCTTAACCTTTAAAGCTATATTTTTTCCAAATTTTCTAACTGAGCTCATTCTTTTCCTTTTAGAGTCAAAAGGAAACTCCTGGAGTTCTGGATTCTCTTCATCTTCAGTTGGAGACCTTGTTCCAATTTTAGTTGACATTGTAATTAAAGCCGCTTCAGTAGGATCTCCTATTGGATACCAAATATCATGTTCCTCATCTGGTTTATGTATCTCAGCATTTGATGCCATAGTCGCTGAATCCATAAGAATCTCAATTTCATCGATCTGTTTTTGATTAATTTTCTTTCCGTTTTCATCTTGAATCTCTCCTTTTGGTTCATAACCTAGACCAGTTATCTGATATTCTTTAGAATTAAACCAAACTTTTTTTACAGTCATCTCATTTTTAGTAAGGGTCCCTGTTTTATCAGTACAGATAACTGTTGTAGAACCAAGTGTTTCAACAGAGGGTAGATTCTTGACAATCGCTTTTCTTTCAGCAAGTTTTCCGCTGCCGGTTGATAAAGCAACTGTTACTTGAGCAGGCAAAGCCTGAGGAACAATAGCCATAGCAATACCCAAAGCATAGATCAAACTCATCTCAATTGAAAAGTTCTGAGCAAGACCTATAAAAAAAAGAGATGCACCAATTATTACAACACCAATTGTTAATTGTCTAGCTAATAGTCTCATTTCTTTTTGTAAAGGTGTTTCAAGCTGCTCTGTTTCTTCAGTCATTTTAGCAATTTTACCTGTTTCACTATCCATCCCTGTAGCAACTACTATACAGGTAGCGTTTCCTGAAGCAACGGTAGTTCCGGCGTATGCCATATTTTTCCTATCTGCAATACCTAGATCTTTGCCTAGGGAATCACTTGTTTTTTCTTGAGGTACTGATTCACCAGTTAAAGCAAAATCATTTGTTTTAAAACCTTGAGATTCAATGATCCTTGCATCTGCAGGGAGTTTATCTCCCTCTTCAACTTTTATTATATCTCCTGGAACCAAGTTTTTTTGGCTTATTTCAATTAGTTCACCCTCTCTTATGACTTTAGCAGGTGACTTCATCATAGTTTTAAGTTTATCCACAATTTTTCCAGCGCGGTATTCCTGAATGAAACCAATGATTGCGTTTACAATAACAATTATAAAAATAATTGTTCCATCACGAAAATCACCGATAAAATAAGCAATTAATCCACCAATAATCAAAATTAATACTAGAAGCTCTTTGAACTGAGATAGAAAAATAAGCCATAAAGGAGTTTTTATCTCTGTTTTAAGTGTATTTTTACCATATTTCTTAAGACGTTTCTCTGTTTCATTATTTGATAGCCCCTTTTCTGATGAATTAAGTGATTCTAGATTTTCTTTAACATTCATTTGATAAAAATCTTTTTTCTCAGTCATAACCTAGCATCCTAAAAAGGTGATAGATAATAATATTAATCTAATTTTCGAATATTATCAAAATTTTTTTTTAAAAAAATAAGAAAAGATTTTATTTAAAAAACTAACATGTAACCATATTTGGATTTTTAAAAATTAAAATCTTCTTGGTTTTTTCTTTCTATAGCAGTCCTTACAATAAACTGGACGTTTTCCATCTGGTTTAAAAGGAACTTCAGTTTCTTTCCCACATTCTGCACATGTTACTTTATGCATTTCTCTTGGTGGGCCTCTATTGTCTCGATACATTTTATTTTTCCTTCTGCGAAGCTTGTTTAAAAGTATGCTTCTAAATACCTATAACTATAGTTAGTATTTAATGACATCGTAATTTTATTTATTGATATTCATTAAATACTTACACCTAAAAAGCTTTAAATTAGAACGTAAATTAAAAACGAAGCGCCGGCTACACCAAGACTAGTTCCGAGTATTTCAAAAAATCTTTTTTACAGATTTTTTTATTCTATTTTATACATAAGTTAGATTAATGATGTTATTAATATTGTTTTAAAATGGATCTTAGATTAATGGAAATTTATCATCCTTATGATAAAGAAAATGATATTGAAAAACTTTTAGAAGATATTGATATAATAGATTTTAAAAGCGAGAAAAAATCTAAAAAAGAAGTTCTTACAAAAATTATCATTTCAGCAGATAAAACAGATAATGTAATTGATATTTTAGAAAAAAAGTTTTCTGATTCAGATATTTTTAGAGTAGTTATTCTTTCTATCGAAGCAGTTATACCAAGGCCTGAAGTTGATGAAGAAAAAAAGGAAAAGGAAAAAGAAGACGAAAGTAGTGGACGAATAAGTATTGAAGAGATATATAATGATGTATGTGGGGAGGTATCAACATTTTCAAAAACTTTTTTTGTGCTAATCGTTCTTGCCTCTATTGTTGCAGCTATTGGTATACTCTATAATAATGTAGCTGTAGTTATAGGTTCGATGGTTATTGCTCCTCTTTTGAATCCAAGTATGGCTTTATCGCTAGGAATTACACTTGCGGATTCAAAATTAATTAGAAGATCAATTATCATAAGTTTTCTTGGTTTTTTACTTGCCATCATCATCGGTTTAGTTTTCGGTTTTCTATTTTCAGTTGATCCTTCAACTCCTGAGATTCTGTCAAGGACCGACCTGAGTCTTATGTATGTACTTCTAGCTTTATCTTGTGGAATCGCGGGTTCATTGTCGATTACTCGCGGTGTTTCACAAGCTCTTGTGGGTGTGATGGTAGCAGTAGCATTGTTACCGCCAATTGTTACAAGTGGTCTGCTTTTGGGTTCTCAATATTTCAATGATTCTTTTAGGGCTTTTTTATTGTTTTTAGTTAACCTTGTCTGTATCAATTTAGCAGGTGTCCTTACATTTGTTATTCAAGGTGTAAATCCTCGAACCTGGTGGGAAAAAAAGAAAGCTAAAAAAACTGTTTGGAGAGCAATCATTCTTTGGATTATGCTTTTACTTGCACTTATCTTGATGATTGTAGTTTATGATTATTATTTGTGAGATAAAACAATAATTTATTACTAGAGATATTCCTTATAAAATTCTGTATCTTGGCAATTGAAAACAACGTTTTTTATGATATACTTGACATGTACTATATTCTATTTCACATTAGGTATTTTTATAGGTCTTTTTTAACCTTTTAGTGACACAACAAAAGCGTTTATACCCGATATGATAATATTAAAATCAGAGTGGTCTGCATCCTTACCTTGTCGTATAAGGCAATCACATATTGACTCTAAAAAAGTGAGTAAAATATCCTATTCATATTAAATGCTTTTTTTTCAATTATTTTTTTGATCTTTTATCTATTTCTTCTACTTCTCTATAAGATAAAACCTTTTTATTTACTAGTTTCATCATTAAGTATTCATTATGTTTTTTTAAATAGTTTATTTCTTCCTTTAAATCATCAATTATCTTTATATTCTTGTTTTTTTCTTCAGCGATATTTTTTAAATGTTCGTATAATTCTTCGAATTCTTTTATTTGTTCTTTTACTTTAGACTTAGCATTTTTTCCAATTTTTCCAGAGACTTTCTCTATTTCTTTTTTAATTGTATTTGTTTAGCTTAAGATAAGCAAAGTTCCCTTCTTAGGAGTTTCTCAAGTTCATCAAACACGTTTTTCCCTTGAAGCCTCCACGTTGCAAACAT